>JAFTEP010000149.1 GCA_017453605.1 Clostridia bacterium | reverse complement strand
CCGAGGCAACTCAATGACGCATGAGTCACCGCCTTTGGGCGGCTTGCCCTTGACCGGCAAAATGAAATGCGCTATAATGGGCTTACTCGAGGGGAGTAAACAAAGCACATACTTTTGAGTTCCTCTCCGTCGGCACGAATACCAAAGCGCATTTTGTTTTGACTGTCAAGGGTGACGGGGTTGGAGTTTTGCATAATTTCCATCCTATAGTAAATTCCACCGCACTGGAATTAAGTCTGGGAAAAGCCATTTTCAGGCTTGGTTTTTGTACGCTTTTTGTATGTTGAGCCTGTATATTTGCCTCTTTTTACGTTCTTTAAGGCGTTTTCCTCCTGCTTTCCCAGACTTGTTTCCACTTATTTCCCAAACAAAAATCCACTTCCGTTCAACTGTGGAATTTACTTTGGGAATTAACGAAATTCGCGCTGTCGGGGACTTTTACCGGCTGATCTCGGCGCAGAAGATCCCGGTCTCGATCAGATAAGATTCGTCCATGAAGTAATCCGTGGAAATGACGAACAGGGTCCCGTTCTCCGCGTCGAAGCAGCAGCCGAGAAGATCGTCCTCCGTCAGCGGGATCTCCCCGACGGTGTCGTCGAATTCGTTCACCGTTTCGACGTATTCGGCGTACTCCTCGCTGCCGCCGAATTCCTCGGCGAACTTCTTTCGGTCGTAGCCGAAATTTGAGAGGTATTCTTCAAAAGTCAGCTCGCGGTCTTCTTTCAGATCGTAGTAGAAGAAGCTGTATCCCGTGCCGATCCCGCCGATCTGCACGCCGTAGGTCTCGGTCATGATGATCCCGAGGCTCTGACCGTTGATATACGCTCTGTAGCGGATGTTGACGATGCCGCCCTCCTCTTGGTCATTTTGGAGGATCTCGACGGTCTCGGAGTAGGTGTCGAGGATCTTCTTGTTGAAGGCGCGGGCGCTGTCGGAGTCGATCCCCGACAGGGCGGGCAGGATCACGACCTGCTCGAGGTCGCCAAAATCATACCCGAGCTCGGCGGCGTAGTCGGTGGTGACGACCTGTTTGTGATAGTCGAGCTGATCGACGACTTTGACCGTATCGACAATATCGAAGGGATCGACGACGGGCGAGGTGTCGGGCTGAGCGGCGGTCTCCGTTACGGGAGAAGTCTCCGGGACGCTCTGAGAGGACGAGGGAGCGGGAGAAGTCTCCTCGGCGGACTGAGTCGCGGCGTTCCCGGTCGTTTTTTCGGCGGCGGAAGTCTTTTCGGGACCGTCGCCCGAGCTGCTGTCCGACGCGAGAGAGCAGCCGCACAAAACTGCGATCGCGAGAATGAGCGCGAAAAGTGAAACGATGCTTTTTTTCATTTTTCAACCTCCTGTGGGTCCGGATTTTTCCGATAATATGATATCACTTTTTTCGGATCTTGGCAATATAGCAGCACAAAAAATAAATGGCGGCCATTCTCTGGGACAAACGCGCGTTTTGAGGGGATAAACGCCGCCGGAAATATAAAAAAACTTATTTTTTGCCGTTTCGGGTAGAAAAAAAGGTTTATGCGCGCCAAAAGTGCCAAAGTTCAGGAAAAATCGTTGATTTTTTCTTTTGACGGTGGTATAATTACAAAAAATCTTTTTAAAAATGAAAAGGTGGTTTGAATCAAAATGTCTGAACTCAAAGGCAGCTGCATCATCGGTCAGTCCGGCGGACCCTCCGCTGTCATCAACGCGAGCGCATATGGCGCGATCAAGACCGCTCTCGAGAGCGGCGTCATCACCAGAGTCCTCGGCGCCTGCAACGGCATCAAGGGCGTCCTCAACGACAACCTCATCGATATGGGCAAGGAGGATCCGAAGGAGCTGGAGTACATGAAGTACACTCCGTCCTCCGCGCTCGGTTCCTGCCGCTACAAGCTCAAAGATCCCGACGTCGACGACACCGACTACAAAAGGATCCTCGAGATCTTCAAGAAGTACGACGTCAGATACTTCTTCTACAACGGCGGCAACGACTCCATGGACACCTGCAACAAGATATCGAAGTTCATGATGAAGAACAACTACGAATGTCGCGTCATGGGCATCCCGAAGACCATCGACAACGATCTCGCCGGCACGGATCACTGCCCCGGCTACGCTTCCGCCGCCAAGTACATCGCGACCTCCATGATGGAGATCTACCGCGACGCGAGAGTCTACGACACCGGTATGATCACCGTGGTCGAGATCATGGGCAGGAACGCCGGGTGGCTCACCGCCGCCGCCGCTCTCGCCTCCTACAAGGGCAACGGTCCCGACTTCATCTACGTTCCCGAGGTCGACTTCGATCTCGACGAGTTCATGGCGAAGGTCGAGAAGGTATATAAGGCCAACGGAAAGTGCATCGTCGCGGTCTCCGAGGGCATCCACGACAAGGACGGCAAGCTGATCAGCGAATACGGCAACGACCTTGCCAAGACCAAGGACAGCTTCGGTCACGCCCAGCTCGGCGGTCTCGCGAGCTATCTGGCGGGCCTGATCAAGACAAAGACCGGCGCGAAGGTCAGAGGGATCGAGCTGAGTCTGCTCCAGAGATGCGCGGCTCACTGCGCCTCCCAGACCGACATCGACGAGTCCTTCGCCTCGGGTGAGGCGGCGGTGAAGAACGCGATCGCGGGCGTCACCGACAAGATGGTCGGCTTCGAGAGAAAGACCGTGAACGGCAAGTACGTCTGCCAGCTCAAGCTCTTCGATCTTTCCGTCGTCGCCAACACCGAGAAGAAGCTCCCCGCCGAGTGGATCAACGACACCAAGGACGGCATCAAAGAGGGCTTCGTGGAGTACGCGCTCCCGCTGATCCAGGGCGAGACGAAGCTCGTCAAGGAAGACGGACTGCCCCGCTTTGTAAATCTGAAAAAGGTAAAAGCATAAAAAATTCCGGGGCTGCCGCGATATCTGCGTCAGCCCCTTTTTTCTTCACAGGGGATAAAAATGAACTTACAGGAACTCTTTACAGACGGCAGACAGAGGCTGTCGTTCGAGATCTTCCCGCCCAAGCGCGACGGCTCTATCGAGAGCGTGTTCGACACCGTCGAACAGCTTGCGGAGCTCTCGCCGGCGTTCATCAGCGTCACCTACGGCGCGAACGGATCGGGCGCGAGAGGAAACACCGTGAAGATCGCCGACGCGATAAAGAACAAGTTCGGGATGCTTCCCGTCGCGCATCTGACCTGCATCAATCACGACAGGGAAGAGATAGACCTGATCCTCGACAATCTTTCGGAGCGCGGAGTCGAGAACGTTCTCGCGCTTCGCGGAGACAGGAACCCCGAGGTCGAGCCTAAGACCGACTTTTCGCACGCGAGCGATCTTGTCGCGCACATCAAAAAGAGGGGCGGCTTTTTCATCAGCGGCGCCTGCTATCCCGAGACGCACCCGGAGGCTCGGGACGCCGTCGCGGACGTTCTGAACCTCAAAAAGAAGGTCGACGCCGGAGCCGGACATCTGATAAGCCAGCTCTTTTTCGACAACTCTTCGTTTTATTCCTTCGTCGAGCGCTGCCGGATCGCCGGGATAAACGTGCCGATCGAGGCGGGGATCATGCCCGTCACCAACGCCGGGCAGATCAAGCGGATGGTCACTCTCTGCGGGGCCTCGCTCCCGGCGAAGTTCTCGCGGATCATCAGCCGCTACGGCGACGATCCCGAGGCGCTCGAGGACGCGGGGATCGCCTACGCGACCGATCAGATCGTGGATCTGTTGACGAACGGCGTTCAGGGCATCCACCTCTACACGATGAACAAGCCCGAGCTCGCGAAAAAGATCGTGCGCTCGGTGGAGAAGCTGTTCAGAAAATGAACTCTCTTTCGTTTGGGTCTCTGAACGGCGACTGGCGCCGGATGGCGAGGGGCTTTCTCAGAATGAAAGAAGAAGGCTGTGAAGAACTCTTCGACGAGGCCGAAAAGCTTCTCGAAGAGAGGATCAGCCCCGGTTATACCTGGCGCCTTTGCCCGATAGAGTTTTCGGACGCCGGCGTGAAGTGCCTCGGAACGGGGCTCGTTCTGCCGGGCGGCGACATACGGCGCCACCTTTCGGGCTGCGAGCGCGCCTCCTTGATGTGCGTGACGCTCGGAGAGGGCGCGGAGAGCGCGGTCAGGACGGCGGCGGGCATATCGCAGGCGCTCGGCGCCGTGACGGACGCCGCCGCGTCCGCTTTTGCCGAGCTTGCCGCCGACGCCGCGGAAAAAGAGATCGCCGCCGCCGTCGGCGCTGCAGAAACGGCATCCCGGTTCAGCCCGGGCTACGGCGATCTGCCGCTCGGGATACAGGGGGATTTTCTCGCCTCTCTCAACGCGAAAAGAACTCTCGGGGTCGCCCTCTCAAAAGGCGGGCTGATGCTCCCGAGAAAGACCGTCACTGCGGTCATCGGAGTGAAAAAGTGAAATTTAAAGAACTTCTTAAAAACGGATATATCCTGCTCGACGGAGCGATGGGCACCGTCCTCCAGCAAAAAGGGCTCGCTCCCGGCGTCGAGCCGTCCTCTCTTGTCTTCAGCGATCCCGGCCTGATAGAGAGCGTCCACAGGAGCTATATCGAGGCGGGAGCGCAGGTGATCTATTCCGACACCTTCGGCGCGAACCGCTTCAAGCTCGGAGACAGCGCCGCGGAATGCGTGAAAAAAGCCGTCGGGCTCGCGAAGCGCGCCGCGGGAGACAGGGCGCTCGCCGCCCTCGACATCGGACCTCTGGGAAGGCTCGTCGAGCCGACAGGGGATCTTGAACTCGAAGAAGCCTACGCGGCGTTCCGGGAGATGATCGAGGCGGGAAGAGACGCGGACCTCGTCGTCTTCGAGACCTTCACGGATCTTGCCGAACTGAGGCAGGCTGTAATCGCGGCAAAGGATCTCGGAGTAGAAAACGTCCTCTGCACGCTCAGCTTCGAGCCGGACGGCAGGACCTTCTCGGGGAACACCCCGCAGACCGCCGCCGCAGTCCTCGACGGGCTCGGCGTCAGCGCGATAGGCGTCAACTGCTCCTCCGGACCGGAGGGACTGAGCAATACGGTGCGGATGATGCGCCAAGTCAGCGATCTGCCGATCGCCGTCAAGCCCAACGCGGGTCTGCCGGATCCTGTGACCGGGGCTTATTCGCTCTCGCCCGAAAAGTTCGCTTCGGAGACCGCGAAGCTTGCCGCAAGCGGCGCCTCGCTTTTCGGCGGCTGCTGCGGCACGACGCCGGAGCATATAAAAGCTCTTAAAAACGCTCTCGATTCGAGCCCGGCGGCGATAAAGCCCGAGATAAACAAGTTCATGGTCCCGTTTGTCTGTTCGGCGACGCGCCTTGTGAAGATCGACGACGTGAGGATCATCGGCGAGCGCATAAACCCGACCGGAAAAAAGAAGATGAAGGAAGCCCTGACCAGGGGCGATATGGAATATATAAAGGAGCAGGCGGTCGAGCAGGCTCAGGCGGGCGCGGCGATCCTCGACGTGAACGTCGGGCTCCCGGGGACCGACGAAAAGGCCTTGATGACAGAAGCCGTCAAGGCGGTGCAGTCGGTCAGCGACCTGCCGCTTCAGCTCGACTCGTCCTCGCCGGAGGCTTTGGAAGCCGGGCTGAGGGCCGCCTGCGGGAAGGTGATCGTCAACTCCGTCAACGGCAAGAGAGAGTCCATTGAAGCCGTCCTGCCGCTCGTGAAGAAATACGGCGCCTGCGTCGTCGGGCTCACCCTCGACGAGAATGGCATCCCCGAGACCGCCGAAGAGCGCTTTGAAGTCGCGCGACGCATAGCCGAAGCCTGCGACCGTTACGGGATCAAGAGGAGCGATCTTTTCATCGACTGTCTGACCCTGACCGCGGCCACGGGAGAGCGCGGCGCGCTCGAAACGCTCGGGGCGCTGAAGCTCTGCCGCGAAAGGCTCGGGGTGAAGACCGTTCTCGGCGTCAGCAACGTTTCCTTCGGGCTTCCGGAGAGGGAGCTTCTCAACCGGAGTTTTCTGTCGATGGCGCTCTTTGCCGGGCTCGATCTGCCGATAATGAATCCGAATATCCCCTCTATGACGGACACCGTCGGCGCGTTCCGTGCGCTCAAAGGCACGGACAGGTCCTGTCGGGATTACGTCGCCGCGCACGCTGACGCCGCGCCTCAGACACAGAGCGAAAAGAATCTCTCTCTCGGCTTCTGCATCGAAAAGGGGCTTAAAGGCGAGGCGGCGAAGGCGGCGAAAAAGCTTCTCGAATCAGTCGCGCCGCTCGACGCGGTGCAGGAGCACATCGTCCCCGCGCTCGACGCGGTCGGAGAGAGCTTCGAGAAGGGGAAGACCTTCCTGCCCCAGCTCATACAGGCGGCTTCGGCGGCGCAGGCGGCTTTCGACGAGGTGAGACAAAAACTCCCGAAGGAGGCTTCGTCCGGCGGGAAGATAATAATGGCGACCGTCAAAAACGACGTCCACGATATAGGAAAAAACATTGTCTGCACTCTTCTTTCAAACTACGGCTTCGACGTCATAGACCTCGGCAGGGACGTCGCGCCGGAGACGGTGATAGATGCCGTAAAGCGCGAGGGATGCCGTTTTGTGGGTCTCAGCGCCCTGATGACGACGACGGTCCCGTCTATGGAGGAAACGATCGCTTTAATCAAAAAAGAAGCGCCGGACTGCCGCGTGATGGTCGGAGGAGCCGTGCTGACGGCCGAACACGCCGAGCGCATCGGCGCCGATTTCTACGCGCGCGACGCCAAGAGCGCGGTCGATATTGCAAAAAGATTCTTTGGCGAACAAAAATAAAAAAACGGAGAGAAACAAGATGCTTGAAAAACTGATCCGCGACGTAAAGGAAAACAGCTTCACTCACGGCAGTCTGCCGTTCTGGAGCTGGAACGACCGTCTCGAAAAGGACGAACTGATAAAACAGATCCACAACATGAAAGAAGTCGGCATGAACGGCTTTTTCATGCACGCGAGGTTCGGTCTCGAGACGGAATATCTGTCCGACGAGTGGTTCGAGGCGATCACTGCCTGCATAGCCGAGGCGAAAAAGCTCGGGCTCGAGGCGTGGTCCTACGACGAGAACGGCTGGCCGAGCGGCTTCGGCGGCGGCGAACTCTTGAAGGATCCCGACAACTTCCAGAGCTATATCGAATACGCCGAAAGGGACGCCTTCCCGGAGGACGCCCTCGCGGTCTACTGCGAGAAGGACGGCGAATGGGTCCGCATAAAGGACGCGTCCGAGGCTCATGGGAAGCTGAAATGCATCTGGCACCGCCGCAACAGCTCCTACACCGACATCCTCGACGAGAGGGTAGTGAAGAAATTCATCGACAGCACCTACGAAGTATATAAAAAGCGTCTCGGAGGGGAGGTCTTCGGCAAAACGATGCCGGGATTTTTCACCGACGAGCCCCAGTATTACCGCAGCGGGACCCCGTGGAGCAGCGTCTTCGCCGAGAAGTTCCAAAAAAGGTTCGGATACGACATCCTCGACAAGCTATGGCTCGTTTTCGAGGACGGCGAGGGTTATAAAAAACTCAGATACGACTATCACTATCTGCTCCACGAACTCTATATCTCTTCGTTTATCAAGCAGATCTACGAATGGTGCGAGAATAACGGCTGTCAGGTGACCGGTCACTCGATGGGCGAGGATCACCTTTCCTCTCAGATCAACTGCACCGGCGGAGTCATGCCGTTCTACAGATACGAGCATATCCCCGGCATCGACTGGCTGTGCCGTCCGATAAAGCGCGACATCTCCTCAAAGCAGCTCGGCTCGGTCTGCGCTCAGCTCGGAAAGAAGAAGGCGCTCAGCGAGATGTTCGCGATGTGCGGCTGGGACGTGACCCCGGAGGAGCTGAAAAACATCGCCGATATGCAGTACGTCAACGGCGTCAATCTCACCTGCCAGCACCTCTACGCCTATTCCTACCGCGGACAGAGAAAGCGCGACTATCCCGCTCACTACTGCGCCCACAATCCCTGGCAGAAGTATCTCAAAGATTTCAACCTCTTTTTCGACCGCGTCGGATACGCGCTGTCTCTCGGGACGGAGCTTGCCGACACCCTCGTGATCCATCCTGTCCACAATTCCTATATGTACTACACTCACCCCGACAGGAACGAGGCGATGACAAGAGAGGACCACAAGCACTACGATCTGAGCGACGCGCTCGGAACGCATCAGGTCGCCTATCACTACGCCGACGAGACGATGCTCAGGGACCTCGGCCGCGTCGAGGGCGATAAGATCAGGCTCGGAGAGTGCGTATACAGCAAGGTCGTCATGCCGGACGTCGAATCCATCGACGCCTCGACCGCCGCGATGATGAAAGAATATCTCGCCGGGGGAGGGAAGCTCGTCCTCTTCGGCGGCGCGCCGGATCTCGTCGACGCCGTTCCCGCGGATCTTTCGTTCATAAAAGAAAATATGACGCTCGATGAGCTTTTCGCTTCTCAGAACGTCTCGGCCGGCGCAGACGGCGAAAACTGTCCGACGCTTCGCATAATGACCCGCGTCGTCGACGGCGCGAGACTCATATATATCACAAACGTTTCAAAGGATCCCGTTTCGGGAGTGAAGCTTCGCGTGAAGGACTGCAAAAATCTTGTCAGGATCGATCCGGGCGATTTAGGCGTCTCTGCGGTCGCCGGAAGACGGCTTTTGGACGGGGATTTCGAAGCGGACTTCGATTTTGCGGGCTCCGAGAGCTTTCTTCTCGCCGAGGATCCGTCGGTCCCGGCGATCGGTAAGGCGGCAAAAAAGCCCGACTCGTTCAGACCCCCGAAAACGAAAATGCCGCTCGTTTCGCTCAGCGCAAACGCCCTGACTCTCGACCGCGTCAGCTTCAGCAAAAACGGAACGGATTTTGACGGACCGACGGATATAATGGAGCTGAAAAACAGGCTCTACGAAGAAAGATATTTCGGAAGGCTCTGGCTGAGATATTCGTTTGACGTCAAAGAGATCCCCGAAAGCCTGTCCGTATGCCTGGAGCCCATGAGAAACGGCGAAGTTTCCGTGAACGGCGTGAAGATCGAAACGAAGGCGGGAGGATTTCTTGATCCGAGATTTCTCACCGCGGATATCCTGCCGCTGGTTCATACGGGCGAAAACCATGTCACGCAGAGCTTTGACTACTTCCAGCGCGACTACGTCTATTACGTCCTTTACGGCGGCGTGAGCGAGTCCCTGAGAAACTGCCTCAACTTCGACACGGAGATCGAAAGCGCCTATCTCTTCGGGAATTTCGGAGTGGAGACCCCCGGAGAAAAGACAGAGGGCGAAAGGCTCGGCTGGAGCTATAAGGGAGATTTCAGGATCGTCGGAGCGCCCGGATCAGTCGATCCGGAGAACCTGCAGTTCTCGCTCCTGCCCTTCTTTGCGGGAAGCGTGACGTTCGCCTTCGGTCACACGTATAAGCCGGGCGATCCGAGCGCGATAAAGCTTACCGGAAGATACGCCGTCGCCGAAGTGAAGGTGAACGGCAAATACGCCGGAAAGCTGATGTTCACGCATACGCTCGATCTTGACGGACTTCTGAAAGAGGGGGAAAACGAAATAGAGATAACTCTCACCAACTCCAACCGCAACCTGCTCGGTCCGCACCATCACGCGCGCGTCGAACACTGGGACGTCGGACCGCGCACCTTCACAAGAGAGGGGCTCTGGAAAAACGGAGAGGCTTCTGAATACGTCAAGGACCGCTACGGCTTCGTCCGCTTCGGGATCGACTGCGGGGAAGCCTGATGCTCGGCTTTTCGATCGCCGCCTTCATTTTCGCCGTGATCCTGTTTTCCGTCGGGCTCCTGATGCGGCTCGGGAAGCTCGACTTTCTGAAGACCTATCACACCAACGCCGACCGCTCCGCCGAGAGCCACAGAAAGTGGGTCGCCCGCAGTCTGATGTTCGACGCCGTCCCGGCGATCGCCTGCGGAGTGATCGCGTTCTTCGCCGAGCCGGTTGAAATCGTCATCGTCACCTTCGCTGCTCTGGTGATCTCTGTCATCCCGATCGCCGTCGTCGGCGCGATATTCAATAAATAAGACGGAAAATATAAGCTGAGACGAACGATAAAAAATCGTACGTCTCAGCTTGATTTTTTTATGGGCCGAAGGCTTCGCCGCGGATCGGATCGCGCCTTTATGCCCCGCGGGGGGCAAATGCCCGAGCGATTTTTTATTTTCCGTAAGCCATTTCCATGAGCTTCGTGAGGCGTTTTGACTCCTCGAGTCCGCAGCCCGCGGGTACAGAGCCGGAGAAGAACTGCTCGACCGGAGTCGGCATACCCTCGACGGGTTCGACCTCGACGAGTTTTTTCTCGGTGGCGGCGGTGCGCTTGACGACTTTATACTTGTCCCAGCGCGCCCAGCCCTTGTCTCCGCCGACCTCTATCGTCATCGGGTTGCCGAGAGAAACGAAGCCGGTCTCGTTGAGGGCGATCGAGCCGTCAGCGTATCTGAGCACTGTCACGGCGTTGTCCTCGACTCCTTCGGCGTTCTTTTCGAGGGCGCCGGGGTTCACGCAGGCGTTGGTGAAAGTCGACGAGCAGCTTTCGGGCATCCCCAAAAACCAGTCCGCGAGATACATCCCGTGGGCGCCGAGATCGATCATCGCGCCGCCGCCGCACTCTTTGAGATCGTAGAAGTGCCTGGGCAGCCAGTTCGAGCTGCTTCCGTCGTGCGCGTTGCGGCAGCGGAAGTAGTTGACTTTCCCGAGCTCGCCGCTGTCGGCGATTTTTTTGAGCGTCATTATGCCCGCGTCGAACTTGTGCGGGAATGAGATCGCGTATTTCACGCCGCTCTTTTTGACGGCTTCTTCGATGCGGAGACATTCCGGAGTGGTGAGCGCGAGCACCTTCTCGGTGAAGATGCCGATCCCCGCCTCGGCGAGGGCGACGATCACGTCGGGATGCGTGTCGGATGAAGTGCAGACGACGGCGGCGTCCGCTCCGCTCTTCAGAAGCTCCCCGAAGCTCGCGAACGCCTTCTCGCCGTTGCGGCTGCAGAAAGCCTCGAGCCATTTGGGGTTGCTGTCCCATACGCCGAGGATCTCGGAGTGCTTCTTGGCGGTCTCATAGTACATCTGGGCGTGGACGTGCCACACCCCGCAAATAACTGTCTTCAATCGAAATACACCGGCTTTCCGGTCTTGGAGGAGGTGTAGATCGCCTCGAGTATGCGGCTGACCACGCAGGCCTGCTCGGGAAGGACGACCGGATCCGTGTCGTCGACGACGGCCTTGATCCAGTTGTAGGCCTCGGTGAGAGCCTTGTCTTCCTTGGCGCCGGAGAAGAAGGCGACTCCGCCCGCCTTGGTGTCGACCTCGGTGACGACCTGACGGTTATATTCGACCTTGTTGATCTTCAAAACGTTGTTCTTGATGGAAAGGCCGGCCTTGGAGCCGCAGAGGGTGCAGCTTCCTTCCTCGATCGGTTCGGCGGTGTTGAGCGCCCAGCTGGTCTCGAGCATGATCGTCGCGCCGTTCTTCATGACGATCATCGCGCAGGCGGCCTCCTCGAGCGGAGTAGTGGAAACGCCGTTGTCGCCCCAGGGATTGGCGGCCTCGGGATGCTCGATCTTCTTGTGGGTCTTGCCGACGACCATCTTCGGCTCGTAGTTGTTCATCAGATACAGGGTCAGATCCAGAGAGTGAGTCGCGATGTCGATGATCGGACCGCCGCCCTGCTCTTCCTCGTTGAGGAACACGCCCCAGTTCGGGGTGCCTCTGCGGCGGATGGCGTAGCAGTTGGCGTAGTAGATCTCGCCGAGATCGCCCGCTTCGATGAGCTTCATTGCGAAGATGCTCTGCGGCTTTTGACGGTGCTGATAGCCGATCGTGAGCTTCTTGCCGGTCTCTTTGGCGGCCTTGACCATCCTCTCGGCGTCGGCGGCGCACTTTGCCATGGGCTTTTCGCACATGACGTGCTTTCCGGCGTAAAGGGCGTCGATGGTGATGTCGGCGTGCTCGCGGTTCGGGGTCAGGACGTGGACGACCTCGATCTCGGGATCCTTGAGAAGCTCCCTGTAGTCCTCGTAGACCTTCGCGTCGGGAGTGCCGTACTGCTCGGCCGCCCTCTCGGCTCTCCTTCTGACGATGTCGCAGAACGCGACCATCTCGACGTTTTTGAGTTTGGCGAGGTTGGGCATGTGCTTGCCGTTGGCGATGCCGCCGCATCCGATGATGCCGACTTTTACGATTCTGTCCATGATTTTTTATCCCCTTTCTTTTTACGGGCGCTTTTCGCGCTTTTTTCGCTTTTATTATAGCATAACGCCCGGGATTATGCTATAATAAATCTGCCCGTTATTATAAAAAATTTGTCATTTTGTCCGGGGAGGGTAAAAATGGACGCCGACGAGAGAACGTCAAAGGAATACTACGTCGAAGAGGAAAACGTCGCGATAAAGAGCAGCCTGATCGAATACTTCGTGCAGAAGTTCGACCGCTCGAAGCGCGGACCCGCCCCGCACATACATCCGGCGGTGGAGATCCTCCATATAAAGGAAGGGCGATTCGAGGTCTGGGTGGATGAGAAAAAATATGAGCTATCACCCGGCGAGACCGTGCTGATCCGCTCGAACGCGATCCACAGGACCGACGCCATAGGGGAGAGCGGCGTCTATCTCGTATTGAAATTCAAGCCGGACTTTCTGATGCAGCTCGCCTCTTCAAACAGAGTATCCGCGTATCTGTTGAGCCTTTCGCTGACAGGAAAAGAAAACAAGACCGTCTGGGACGCCGGGGAGAGCGAAAAGATCTCCGCTGTTTTCGACGAACTGTTCAGGGAATCCCGTATCGGCGGATACGGCGCGGATATGGCGGTCAAGCTCTGCGTGGGAAGGATCGCGCTTGAGATCCTGCGGAGCGTCGGCGCTCCCGGCGCCGCGGAACGCGACAGCAAAAACCTTCTGAGGCGCATCTACGACGCGACAGTCATCATAAACGCCGAATACTCTCAGAACCTGACCCTTTCCGACTGCGCCTCGCGGGTCTTTCTGAGCGACAGCTATTTTTCAAGGAGCTTCCGCAGGATAACCGGCAAGACCTTCAAGGAGTACCTGAATCAGATCAGGATCAATCGGGCGCAGATGATGCTTCTGTCCGGGGATATGCCGATAACGCGCGTCTGCGCCGACTGCGGCTTCAACAATCTCGCCTATTTCTGCGCGGTCTACCGCCGCCTCAAGGGCGTCACGCCCGGCGAGGACAGGAACAGAGGCCTCGCCTGAAAAATCGTCAAAAATAATGGTCGCAAAATCGGCGCGGCGTAATAAGACGCCGCGCCGATTGACGCAAAAACAGATTTATGGCTTTATTCCACCGTGACGCTCTTCGCGAGGTTTCTCGGCTTGTCGACGTCGCAGCCGCGAAGGACCGCGGCGTGATACGCCAGAAGCTGCAGAGGCGTGATCGCGACGATCGGGATGAGAAGGTCCGGCACGTCGGGAAGAGTGATGACTGAGTCGCAGGGATCGAAGCGTCCCACGTCCTTTTCGCGGCAGATCAGCGTCACCTTCGCGCCGCGGCTGGCGACCTCGCGGATATTGGCGGCTGTCTTGTCGAGGATGTCTGAGACCGTCGCGATCGCGACGACCGGACTGCCCTGTTCGATCAGGGAGATCGTTCCGTGCTTGAGTTCTCCCGCGGCGTACGCCTCTGAGTGGATATACGAGATTTCCTTTATTTTCAGCGCGCCCTCGAGCGCGAGCGCGTAGTCCATGCCTCTGCCGATATAGAACATATTGCGCGTTTTTTCGAGCCCCTTGGCGATCTCTTTTATCTCCCCCGAGCGCTGAGTCTGCTCTCTCACCAGCTCCGGCAGGGTCTGAAGCGAGTTTATCGTGCCTGCTATCTCCTCGGGCGGCAGTGTCTTTTTGGCGTCCGCGATCCGTAATGCGACCATGACCATCGCCAGAAGCTGGACCGAATACGCCTTCGTGCTCGCGACCGCGATCTCCGGCCCGGCGTAGGTGTATAAGACGTCGTCCGCCTCGCGCGCGATCGAAGAGCCGACAACGTTCACGACCGCCAGCGTGTAGGCGCCCCTGCTCTTGGCGAGCCTCAGCGCGGCGAGAGTGTCCGCGGTCTCTCCCGACTGGCTTATCAGGATCACAAGATCGTCCGCGGAAAGGATCGGGTTCCTGTATCTGTATTCCGAGGCGATATCGACGTCGGTCGGCACTCTCGACCAGGCTTCTATCAGCTTTTTGCCGATCATCCCGGCGTGCATCGCGGTCCCGCAGGCGACTATATGGATCTTTCTCAGGCCCCTGATCTCGCGGTCGGTGAGCTTGAATATCTCGTGACGCACCTTTCCGCCCGTGACGCGCGGTCCGAGAGTGTCGCCAAGAGCCCTCGGCTCCTCGCTGATCTCCTTGAGCATGAAGTGATCGAAGCCGCCCTTTTCCGCCGCCTCCGTGTCCCAGTCGACGTGGATCTTCTGCGCCTCGGCGCTCTCGCCGTCGAAGCCGAAGACCTCGACCGAGTCTTTTGTGACTTTCGCGATCTGCCCCGACGCGGGCAGGAGGTATTCGCGCGTGTATTTCAGCACCGCGGGGATGTCCGAGGCGATGAAGTTCTCGCCCTCGCCGAGACCGATGACCAGAGGGCTCTGCGAGCGCACGGCGTATATCTCCCCGGGCTTGGAATCGAACATCACGGCGAGCGCGAACGAGCCCTCGAGGGCGTTCGCCGCCTTTGTCAGCGCTTCGAGCGGATCGCCCGAATAGTAATAGTCTATCAAGTGCGCGGCGACCTCCGTGTCGGTCTGAGACAGAAAGCCGTAGCCCTTCTTGACGAGCTTTTCTCTGAGGGCGCGGTGGTTTTCGATGATGCCGTTGTGAACTATCGCGACGCGGCGGCTCTTGTGGGGGTGAGAGTTCTCATCCGAGGGCTCGCCGTGTGTCGCCCAGCGCGTGTGACCGATGCCGGTGTTTCCCGGGATGGGGGAGGCTTTGAGCATATCGGCGACGACAGCCAGCCTGCCCTTGCTCTTTTTGATCCTCATCCTGCCGCCCGCGTCCGCTATGCAGACTCCGGCGGAATCGTAACCGCGGTATTCGAGCCTCGAAAGCCCTTCGATCAGCACTTCCTGCGCCTGTCTGTCCCCGACGTATCCTACTATTCCACACATTTTGTTATATTCTCCATATACCGGGCATAACTGCCCGGCGGTCTGTCGATCGGCAGACCGCTTGATAAAAGGGCGCAAAGGACTTTGTGGGGCAGTCGCCTGCCGTTTTGATCCTTTGCTGCGGACCCCTTCGGGTCCGGGGAGGCACCCGCCGAATGGTTCGATCCTCCTCCCGCCTCGTCATCCTGCGTGGGACCCGGCGCTGACGTCAAAAAATAAAAAAACTCCACCTCCGTCGTTATAATAATATGCTCACGGGGGCGGGGAGGAGCCCCGCCCCCGGCGCGGACTAAATTAGTTTCCGGCCCCGTCGGCTTCCGGTCTTTCGACGAGCGCGGTGTCGAGGACAGTCGAAATATCTCTCGCGAAAACGAAATCGAGCCCTTTCTTCACGCTCTCGTCGACCTCGTCGAGATCGTCGCGGTTCTCCTCGGGGATAATGACCGTCTTCATCCCGGCTTCCAGCGCGGCGGCGGTCTTTTCCCTCAGACCTCCGATGGGAAGCACCTTTCCTCTGAGAGTGATCTCCCCGGTCATCGCGACGTCGCCCTTGACGGGGACTCCGCTCAGCTCGGAAACGAGAGCTGTGACCACGGTGACTCCGGCGCTCGGACCGTCCTTCGGGACGGCGCCCTCCGGGAAGTGGATGTGTATATCGAGATTCTTGTAGAACTCTCTGTCCCTGATCCCGAGCTGCTCTCCGCGGCTCCTTATCAGGCTGAGCGCGGCGCGCGCGGACTCCTTCATCACGTCGCCGAGAGAGCCGGTGAGTTCCAGCTTGCCGGTGCCGGGCATACTCAAAACCTCCGCTTTCAGAAGTTCGCCGCCGGACATCGTCCAGGCGAGCCCGTTCACGACGCCGACCTCCGCCTTTTTCGACGCCCTCTCGCGCTTGACGGTCCTTTTGCCCATCAGCTTCTCGAGGTCTCCGGCGCTGACGGTCAGCCCGTCCTTTTTGTCCTTGACGACCGCGATCGCCGCCTTGCGGCAGAGTTTGGCGACCGCTCTGTCGAGAGTTCTGACGCCCTGCTCGCGGGTGTATTCGTCGATGAGCTTCAATATCGCCTTGTCGCTGATCTTCAGCATGCCCCTCTCGAGCCCGTTCAGCTTCATCTGCTTGGGGATGAGGTGCTTCTTGCAGATCGCCAGCTTCTCCGCGGGAGTGTAGCTCGGGATGTTGATGACCTCGAGCCTGTCCAGAAGCGCGGGCGGGATCGTCTCTGTGGTGTTGGCGGTCGCGATGAACACCGCGCCGGAAAGGTCGACCGGGATCTCGATGAAGTGATCCCTGAAAGCGTGGTTCTGCTCGGAGTCGAGCACCTCCAGAAGCGCCGAGCCGGGATCGCCCTGAACGCTCCGGGAGAGCTTGTCTATCTCGTCGAGAGCGATGACGGGATTCATCGTCCCCGCCTGCTTGAGCGCGTTGATTATCCTGCCGGGCATCGCGCCGATATAGGTCTTGCGGTGTCCTCTTATGTCGGCCTCGTCGCGGACGCCGCCGAGAGAGACCCTGACGTACTTTCTGCCCATCGCCCTCGCGATGGAGGCTCCGACCGAGGTCTTGCCGACGCCGGGCGCGCCGACGAGGCAGATGATCTGCCCTCTGCCGCTCTTCGCCAGAAGCTTCGCCGCAAGGTATTCGAGGATCCTTTCCTTGACCTTTTCAAGTCCCTGGTGATCCCTGTCGAGGATGCGCCTCGCTTTCTCTATATCCTGAGAATCGGGCGAGACGACGCCCCACGGGATCTCGAGACACTCCTCGACGTAGCTTCTCACAAGCGACGCCTCGGAAGAACCGAAGGGCATCCGGGCGAGCTTTTTTGTCTGATCGTAGAGCTTTTCGCGGACGTATTCCGGGGCGGCGCTGGCGTCGATCTTGTCGTTGAGTTCGTTCACGTCGCTGTAGAGATCGTCCTTTGAGTCGCCGCCGAGCTCGTTCTGGATCACCTTCAGCTGCTCCTGGAGGTAGTATTCCCTCTGGTGACGGTCGAGCCCCTCCTTGACTTTCGCGGAGATGCTGTTTTCCAGCTCGAGGATCTCGTTTTCCCTCTCGAGGATCGCGAGGAGCTGTCTGAGTCTCCTCACGGGATCGAAGACCGAGAGGATCAAGGCCTTGTCGTCGAGCCTGACGAGGAAATTCGCGGCTATGTAGTCAGCCATCAAGCCGCTGTCGGTCATGGATCCGACCGCGGCGAGCACGTCCTTGGAGAGCTTGGGAGAGTTGGCGCAGTAGTCGCCGAGGCTTTTCAGGCAGCGGCGCCTCAGAGCCTCCGCTCTGAGAGTCGTGTCGTCGAAGTCGATCTCCTTCTTGAAGACTTCGGCGGTGATGACGCCGTCGGGAGAACGGCGCGCGTCGGCGAGCTCCGCTCTGTAGAGACAGTCGAGGATGACCCTGCACTGTCTGTCGGGGAGCACGAGAGACTGCTTTATCTTCGCGACGGTGCCGACGTTGTAGAGCCCCGCCTTGATCGGGTCCTCTTCGGACGGATCGCGCTGGGGCACGGCGAACACGAGCCCTCCGTTCTTCTTCGCGGCTTCGAGGGCGGCGAGGTTCGACGGGCGCGTCAGCTCGAAGCTGACGGGGATCTGCGGGAACGCCGCGACGGTGCGCGTGGCGATCAGAGGCAGGGAGAGCTTTTCGATCTTTTCTATGTAACGGGACATGGTTCCTCCGTGGTATGCCTTGCGGTGTGCTGAGTTTTTTGGCTTGCGCTTTATTGTAGTTTGTTATTGTACCACACTTTTCAAAAAAAATCACCACCTGAAAAAACATTTTCACAAAAAATTCATTGATTTTGTCCCGACAGTGCTTTATAATGGCATTTAGTAAGAAAAGAAAGAAAAAACAGGATGGTTCGGAGTTCGGAGTGCGGAGTTGATGATAGTTCGGAGTGCGTGATCGCTGCATTTATGAAGCGCCCCGCATTCGCGGCCGCCGACGATACCGGCGGATTTTTCAGGTTCGGAGGGAGAAAAAGTGAATCTCAACAACGCGTCGCTGGCGGTATGCGCGGGTCTGCCGTCGCAGCTTATAAAGAGCGGGATCCCGCAGGCGGCTTTTTCCGGCAGGAGCAACGTCGGCAAAAGCTCGCTCATAAACCGCCTGCTGAGAAGAAAAGCCCTCGCGCGCACCTCTTCACAGCCCGGAAAGACCGTCACCGTCAACTACTACTCCGTTGACGGCGAGATGTATCTTGTCGATCTGCCGGGATACGGCTTCGCGAAGCGTTCCGACGCCGAAAAAAAGCGCTGGTCGAAGCTCGTCGAGAGCTATTTTACGGACAATCCATCTCTCAGGCTCGTCGTTCAGCTTGTAGACCTCAAGGTCGGCATAACCCGCGACGACGCCGATATGCTCGACTGGCTCTACGAAACGAAGACTCCGTTCATCGTCGCGGCGACAAAAGCCGACAAGCTCTCTGTGACGGCGCGAAAAGCGCGTCTTGAGGAACTGAAAAACGACGAGCTGATCCCGGACGACGTGCCGGTGATCGCCTTTTCCGCTCTGAGCGGCGAAGGACGGGACGAGCTGGCGGCGCTGATCCTGGGCTGACGGACGGATAAACGGACAAAAAAGTATCATTTTTCAAAAACCGAAGCATAATAAGCACCGAAGAGGTGATGATATGTGACAAAGCTGTTCTGCGGAGAAAAAACGCTTTCTCTCGACGTCAGCGGAGTGCCGGATCAGACCCTTTGGTGCGCTATGGACCCGAAAAGCACGCTGTCGTTCTCGAGCATCGGGGACGGCGAGGCGATGCTCTGCGTGAACAGAGGGCTCTATACCGCGAGGGGAAAGCTCGAACCGCAGGAGAAAAAGGTGCCTTACGACCGCTCTCTCTGCCTCGAGGACAACCTCCTGCTGTCGGCGAAAAAGCTGATCCGGGGAGAACTGGACTGATGGAAAAAACCTTCGATACGGCGTCAAAACGAAAGATCGGACTCACGGGCGAACGCTTTGTGAGTCTTTTTGCCGTTGTGAAGGACGGAGGGATCTCAAAGAGCGCGCCGGACATCTCGAAAGCTCTCGCGCGCCTCATCAGCGCTGCGAAAAAGGCGGGCGTGGACTATTCAAGAGAGCCGCTGAGCCTCGTGAAAGAGACGGAAAGGTTCGTTTTCGAGATCGGTTTTTCCTGCGCCGGGTATTTTGAAAAGGACGGCGGCTTCACCGTGGATTCTCTCTGCCCCGGCGATTTCGAGGAGCCGGGAATTTTTGATCCCACGCCGTTTTTCGAGGCGAAGATGTTCGCCGCTCTGCTCTGCAGAGAGCGCAATCTGCCCGGCGTTACCCTGAGAAAGATCGTTTACGACCCGTCCTGCGGCAGGATGAGATTTTTCACCAAAAACGTCCCGGCGTCGGAGCTTGACGCCGCGCTCGAAGCCGCGCTCGATAAAGCCGTGAGGCTTTTCGGGAGGATCTATCCCGCCTCCGGCAGGGTCAAATTCCCGTTCGGATCCCTGAGAGACGGGCAGAGACAGCTCATGGAGGACTGCTTCGAGGCGATAAAGACCCGGACCAACCTTCTCGCCTGCGCGCCGACAGGGATAGGCAAGACTCTCTCGTTTTTGTATCCCTCTCTCCGCGCGCTCGAAGCGGGAAGATGCTCGCGCGTGTTCTTTCTGACGCCGAAGGGCTCTGTGCAGAGGCAGATCGCCCAGGCCTGCGACAGGCTTTCCGGGGATGGGATCCACCGGGCGGCGGTGATGTTTTCCCGGCAGAGCGCCTGCGCCGCGGGAACGCCCCGCTGTATAGGCGGCGCCTGCCGTCTCTGGGAGAACATGAGCGAGAGGCTTTTCGGAGCGGCGATGGAACTCGCCGGCACCCCCGGCTCTCTGACGCGCGAGCGGATCGTTTCGGTCGCCGCGAAGCACGCGGTCTGCCCGTACGAGCTCGCCCTTTACGCCGCCTCTTTTGCAGACGTCATTATCTGCGACTACAACTTCGTTTTCGACCGCAAGGCGGCTTTGACGTCGCTTGCCGATTCGAGATCCGTCGTCCTCACCGACGAGGCTCACGATCTGCCCGACAGGGTGAGAGATCTCTTCTCCGCGCGGCTTGATCCCAAGCTGAACAGGCTTACAGAACAGGCGTTCACACCGCTGACGGACGAAGAGGCGGACGCCGTGAAAAAAATCGAGGAGCACTTCATTTCAAACGAGCGCGCTCTCGATTCGGGCGCGGACAGACTTTCGCTTTCCCCCGACCGCGACGCGGCGAAGCTTTCAAAAAAGCTGATGAAGCTTATAAAAAAGCGCGGCGATTTCGACGACGCACAGCTCGATATATACATGGCGCTTCGCGCATTCTGCGCCGCGGACGCGGATTTTTCGCGCGGCTACGTCCGCTCGGTCTCGGACGACGGCGGCGTTTCGCTGATCCTCGCGGACCCGTCGGAGCATATAAGGGAATACGCCGACTCGTTCGGGACGGCGGTCTTCTTCTCGGCGACGCTGCAGCCCGAGGAGTATTTCTCGAAGGTCCTCGGGAACACAGCCGCCGACCGCTTCGTCAGCTATCCCTCGCCGTTCGAGCCGTCGAATCTTCTCCTGATCGCCTCTCCGCTCAACACCTCCGTGTCTCACCGCGGCGCGTCGCTCGCAAGGCTCGCCTCGCTCGTCGCCGCCGCATGCGCTCAAAACGGCAGATACATAGTTTTCTTTCCCTCGTTCGAGTATTTAAGATCCGCCGAAAGGCTTCTCAGACTGAAACTCCCCAAAAGCCGCTTTCTCGTCCAGCGAAGCTCGATGAATCATTCCGAGAGGGCAAAATTCATCGCCGATCTCGAAAACGGAGGCGGGAGCACCGTCGCCCTGTGCGTGCTCGGAGGGCTCTTCGCGGAGGGGATCGAGCTCGAAAACGCCTCTCTCGACGGAGCGGTCGCGGTCGGCACCGGTATGCCTCCCCCAGCCGAGGAACGGGAGGCGGCTGGATTCTATTTCTCCCATTCCGGGCTCGACGGAAAAGCGTTCAGCTATCTGCTCCCGGGCTTCAACCGCGTCCTGCAGGCGGTAGGAAGGGTGATAAGAAGAGAGAGCGACAGAGGCTTCGCCCTGCTCCTCGGCGACAGATACGCCGACGGCGCCTTCTCGGGTCTCTATCCCCCGCACTGGGAGGAGCCCGTCCTCTGCCTCAAACCGGACGAGATCGCCGCGAGGATAAAGGCGTTCAGGGAAGGGTGAATCGGAATGCGGGATTGCCGCATTTTCGAAGCGTCAGATTTTCGCCGCCGCCCGAGCGTCTGCGAAAACGGGTCATCCCCCCTTGTCATCCTGAGCGGAGCGAAGGAAAAAATTCTAAGGTATCTGTCACATAAAAAGGTAAACTTGTTATAACGGTTTATTGCATTATTGCATCTTACAACTAACAAATCGTAATACTCTTGATCGGTTCAATTTTTAATCTTTGATTGAATTGATAAAAGGTAAGCACATCATTTTGGGAGAATCTTAAAGAGTGTCTCTGATTAGTTGTGGTGTACGTGGCCGATTATCCCCATCCCCCGGCAAGTTTGGGCTTCCCAGACTTGCCGGGGATTTCTATATGAGCGAGCAGGCGCGAGCCGCTGTCGAACCGTTGACAATTCGTGAGCAAAAGTGTACAATTATAGTACGAAGAAGGAAAGTTCCGCCGCGCGACGTGATCGCGATCACCGACGCCAACGGAAGCGACGTCGCAAAGTACAGATACGACGCCTGGGGCGTCTGCACCGTGCTCTCCGACACCTCCTTATGCTCTATCTCCACCGTCAACCCCTACCGCTACAGATCCTACTACTTTGACAACGATATATCCCTCTACTACCTCCAGTCCAGATACTATGACCCTGTGGTGGGCAGGTTTATCAACGGGGATGAAATTACAAATATTGGTCTTGGAGAAACGCTTGTTTGTTATAATTGTTTTGAGTATTCAGAAAACAACCCAATAAATATGATAGACGAGTCAGGTATGGCGGCTATTAATATTATTTGCGCAGCAATAGGAGCTATTGTAGGATGGTTTTTTGGCGACTGGTTTGCAAAAAGTATTGGATATAGTAGTGGATGGAAGTATTGGGCAATTCGAACAGGCGTTGTAATTGGTGGAGCTATAATCGGATGGTTTGCTGGAGCTTTAGTTACTAAACTAATAGCAACGTATCTGAAAGCAAACCCATCAACTGTTTTTAAACTCTTTGATAAACTTGGTGCTAAGACGTTTGTGAAATCAATGGAGTTTTTAGGAATAAATCCGTTCACATTAGCAACGGATTCCTCAAAATTTATTGCACTTGCTCGATTGCTTAACTCTAAACTTATTATATTACCTTACAGTTGGGCAATAAAAATATATGAACTCGCAAAACGTTTTGGTTTTGAAATTAGTTTAGACTCTCCACATAATGGTTATACATGGCATATTCATTTATTTGGTGGGCACGGTGAATTGAATAATTGTCATATTCAAATATTTAAAGATGCGTGGGATTTTTTAATGAAACTAATTGGCAAATCTTGAATATTTAGTATTAGTATACAGCAAAAAATCATACTATTCTTGTTTGGGGTTGGAGATAAAAATGCGGTTTGATATTGTTTCTATAACTTGGTCATACAGAGGTATAGATCGTTCAATAGAGGTTCATGATTTTTTAACTAAAGACACTAAAAGTAACTATAAGAAACTGTTGGATCAGTATTTTAATTTTTTGGATGATACCTGCAATCCGAAAAAAAGTTATTCATACGATCTGGAGCAGTTTAAATTGCTTTTGAGTTACTATAAGTTTTTTAGGAAAGAAAAGGTGAATTGTGAAATTATTGCTTTTTCATATTCACCATTAGAGAATCTATTTGGATATCATCTTGAGTTTTTAGGTATAGACGTGGTTTGTGATCTTGCAGAGTCGCTAATCAAAGATAGAAGCGAGGATGATAGGATAAAGAGTTGCCTAAATCGCAACGGTTTGCTTGATAATGTAGAAAACATCGCTTTTGTTTTAGAAAACAGCATAACCGGCAAACTCGATTGGAGGTCGTGCTTTGTCTATAAAGTTCTCATATCTGACTAAATAAATGGTGTATTTATCCGGAATTATTTGATCTCAGTTTCCCTGCAAGTTTGGGTAAGCCAGACTTGCAGGGAATTTTTTTTGTTCAACCCCGACGGAATATGTCGGGGTAAGTTGATATACTCGAGGAGCGGGGAGCGAGAAGCGAGCCGCGAGAAAACAAATTCCATGAACAGAAAGGAAAAAAGAAATGGAAGAAAAAAAGAGAGGTGCGGAAGAAATGAACACCGCGCCGGAAAAGAACGTTTCGGAGGAGAACTCCGAAGAGAAGAGAACGCCCGCCGAAGTATCGGGTGAAGCTGAGGTTCCCGTTCTTGCGGAAGCCAAGGCGAAGAAGGACGTGCGCGTGAGCGCTTTGACAGCCCGATAAAAAACTTTCCCCCGCGGATTCACGCGGGGGACGGCTAATAAAGTTCAGGCTTTTTTTGTTTTCTTTTTGTTTTTGATCTTTTTTACCAGCGTCCGGACGCCCCAGAAGATCAGAACGCCGATGAGAGCCCCGGCCGTGTCGATCAGAACGTCCGTGAAAGCCGGACCTCTGCCCGAAACGAAGCTCTGGTGGAACTCGTCGGTGCAGGCGTAGACGAAGCTGAGACCGACGCTTATAAAATGACAGAGAAGACCTTTGAAGTTGTACGGCGCGAGCGCGAACATGAACGCCGCTCCGAGGAGCAGGAATATCAAAAAGTGCGCCGATTTTCTGACGGTGTCGTGAAACGAGGTCTTGAAGTCCTGCTTCTGGACGGGGGTCATCTTGCGGGTTATCGGTTCGACGATGGGGTCGAGCAGTTCGACCACTTCGGTGCTGACCTTTGAGGAGGTCGGGGCGTCCTGAGCCGAGAACGAAAAGATGACGACCATCAATATCAGGGCGGGGATCCAGCGGATGAGACTTTTTGTCCTGCCGTTAAGCTTCATTTTTTCAGTTTTTCACAAATGAATAAACCGCTTCGCGCATTTTATCGAGTTTTGAAAGCATATCCTGCGCGAGTCTGATCTGACATCTTGCCCTTTCGAGGTTGTGTTTGGGACGGTGGATGTGGAAATACTTGTCGCCGTCGAGATAGTCCGCCAGGAATCTCGAGGCGATCTCCGCGGTGATGACGAAGGCGCCGAGCGCGAGGTTGTCGAGCTCGTTTTTTGTGAGGCTGTCGCCGCAGGCCGCAAGAAAGCCCTTGGTGAACGCCTTGAAATAGTCCATATTGAGGGAGACTTTATCAAGATCCGTCTCGTCTTCGGCTGCGGTGTTTGCCGCAAATCTTATCGCGTCTCCGAAATCGTAGAGCGAGAGCCCGGGCATTATCGTGTCGAGGTCGATGACGCACAGGGGCTCGCCGGTCGTTCTGTCCATGAGGATGTTGTTGTATTTGGTGTCGTTGTGAGTGACCCTCAGCGGCAGCTCGCCCGCCTCGAGCATTTCGACAAGGCGCGAGCAGAGAGCGCGGTTTGCGGCAAAAAACTCCATTTCACCGGCGACTTCTCCGGCTCTTCCCGCCTCGTTTTTTTCGTAGGACCTGAAGAGGTTGTCCATCCTGACGCGCGTGTTGTGGAAATCGGGGATCGTCTCGTAAAGGCTGTCCATCGGGAGCCCCGCGAGCATCGCCTGGAAGCGTCCGAAGGCGTAGCCGGCGTTGGTGAGGACTTTTTCGTTCTCTACGGTGTCGTAGCTGACGGAGTTCTCGACGTATCTGCAGAGCCGCCAGAAACAGCCGTCTTCGACGACGTAGTTATTGCCGTCGAGCGCGTTGATGTAGCGGCGGATGTCGCACTTTTCCTTTATCCCCCTCTTGTCGAGATATTGGGCGACGGTCTGGATGTTCTTCATGACCTGATCGGGCTTTTTGAAGACGTAGGTATTGATCCTCTGCGCGATATACTTGTTCGCGGCGTCGTTTTCGATGACCGCGACGCAGAAGGTATCGTTTATGTGCCCGGTGGGGATGAGGTTCACCGCCGCGATCTCGCCCTTTATGGGATAGCGGGAAATGACCCTTCTCATCATTTCAAAAGCTTCTAAGCTGTTCATTGTCTGCTCCTTGCGCGCCGTTTTCGGTTTTGAGGTCGGATAAGCGCTTATATAAGTATATATCAAATCGCGCTCTTTGTCAACACCATTGTAAAACGATATGGAGCCCTTCTCAGTGAGCGTCGATCTTTATTTCCGCGTAGGTTATTTCGGCTTCTGCTTTTCCCGTGATCCACAGAACGCGCGCCGCGCCGTCCCTTTTCGCGTCAGGCGCCCTGTAAGCAAGAACGGTCTTTTCATCGGTCCCCGCCCTTATGATATCCGCATCCGTATTCTTTACCGGAACGCACTTTTCTCCGTCGAGACTCACGTTGAGATCGTTCGACGACGCGCCGGTCGAGACGAAATACACCGTGACTTCGTCCCCTTTTTCTATAGGTCCCGTCTGTACCTCGAGGATCTTCCCCTCGCCGATCTTCATTGGCAGGGGAGCCCAGCGCGGCTTGATCTCTTGGAAGCCGAAGATCTCTTCGGTCACGATATGCCGTCTCACGCCGCGGCGGCACTTTTCGGGATCCCCGGCGGTCTCCCATATCTTCAGGGTTTCTTCGGCGCGCGGAGGCCGGACCCAGACGGAGCCGTCGTTTGCCCAGTGGCGCTCGAAATACGGGTGATAGAGATTGAAGATATACGTTTTCGCGCTGCCCTGAGCGGCGTACTGCGCGGTGTGCGCCTTCGCCGCCTCAAGATCCACGGTCAGCCTGCCGGGCAGGTTCATTTCCATGCACGCCCAGACTTCGGCGCCGTAAGGGGAGAGCATTTTCACCCAGTCCGCGATCGGCATCCCGGTGTCGTTGCAGATCCAGTGCGAGGAGGGGATCACGACGTCGGCGAGGGAGTTTTTCGCCCAGTAAAGAGCGTCGAAGCCGATGCGCTTTGAAAGCATGGGGTCTCTCGGCACGCGGACCGCGATCTTTATCGGGTGTTTTCTTATCTTCTCTTGTTTTTTCACGGCGTCCTTGGCGCGCTCCATAAAGCCGTTGATCACGCCGCAGTGGTCGCCGGGAGAAAGATATTTCAGGCATTTCGGCTCTCTCATGAAGTCGAGCTCTATCCCGAAGACGTCGAGAGCGCCGAGCTGTTCCGAGATATAGGCGATCATTTTGTCCTGCACGGGCTTCGCGGCGTAGTCCCAGTTGCGGTATCCCGAGCGGTAGCCGTCTCCGAGGATCCAGCCGTTTTCGAGCGCCTCGTAGAAGAAGTCGCCCCTCAGAAAACAGGTCTTTTCGTCGCGGAAGTGGTTGTCGTTCATCCTGAAAGAGATCCACGGGCGTATCCCGGCCTCCCGGCAATGATCTATCCACGTTTCCGTAAGTCCGACGCCGTACTTCTCGCGGCATTCGGCGGGCAGGGCGAGGTACTCGAGACCGGAATAGTCCACCTTTGTCCCGTTTTCTTCTTTTTGGTGAAGTTTAGTCACGCGGTCCGTGAACACGCGCGAGGGCGTGACGGAGGTCTGCGCGAATATGTTGAAAAAGATGTCCCCGATCCCGCGGTCCCGGTAGTATCGGTCTATATAGGCTTTCGCCTTTTCTTTAATATTTTCAGGATCATCAAAGACCCCTGAGTATTTCAGGAAAAAAAACTCCGCGTCCCCGTCCCAGTTCAGCGCGATCTTGTTTTCCGGCATGATCCAAGCTCCTTTTTCCGATTCGTTTCACGGCTTCCGCCGCCGGGTCGTCTTTTTAAAGTTTATCAAAAGTTGCCTTTTCTGTCAAGTTTTTGCCCTTTTCAGCCCAAAGTCACACAAAACGCAAATGTTTTTTCCCGAAGGATCTTTTCGGCGACAAAAAACCGGACGGGGTTTTTGTCTCCGTCCGGGTCGTGAAGGGGCTTTACGATCTTTCAAACGCGTCCGCGAGGACCTCTCCGATGCGGTAGAGCTGTCTCGCGTGGTCTTCTATCAGCGCGTCCGGCAGGCAGGAGTAGATCACTTCGAACGTCAGCGAGCCGGAATATCCCGTCGATTTCAGCGCCGCCATCAGCTCCTCCCAGTTCATGTCGCCGAAGAACGGCGGCAGATGGATGTCAAGCCCGCCGCCGCGGTTGTCCTGAACGTGAGTGCAGTTTATGCGGCTTCCCATCTTCTTTATCATTTCGGCGTGTTTGTCCCTGCCGAAAGCGAGCCTTGCGTGGCCGAAGTCCCAGCAGCAGCCGACCATCGGATCGTTGAACCTGTCGATGATCGCGATCAGCTCGTTTATGTCCGCGCAGAAGTGCGTGCGCTGATCGAGCGGGAGGTCCCTGCCCCTGTCGAAGACCGTCTCGAGCCCGGCCTTGACTCCGCCGGCGGTCAGAAGCTCTATGCTCGGCGCGAGACAGTCGTAGATCTCTTCGAGCGCCGCTTTCGGATCGAAGAGGCCGCCTTTGGGCGGATGGTATTCGTCGGCGTGGAAGACGAGCGTTTTGATCCCCATTTTCACTGCGGCTCTCGCGCTGTTCCCGAGCGCCTTCAGAAAGACCTCGCGCGGCAGCTTTGAATAGAAGTTGAAGGGCGCGTGCGACTGATCGAGCTCGATCCCGTACTTCGCGGCGGCGTTCATCGTCGCGTCGACCTGAGCCTCCCAGTCGTCCCTCCAGGCGTCTATCGCGCAGTCGACGGCTTTGAAGCCCGCGTCCGCGCAGAGCTTCATCGTCTCCTCGAGCGACCTTCTTTTCCCCGGCGTCCGGGAGCCGTTGAAGTACCAGACGTTCATTGAGATTTTCATGTTTTTTTCCTCTTAATCCTCTTAATCCTCTTTTTCCTCTCGGCGCATCAGGCCTTTTCAAACATATCCGACAGGGTCTCTCCGATGCGGTAGAGCTGTCTTGCGTGATCGGGGACGAGCGCGTCCGGCAGGCAGGAGTAGATCACTTCAAATGTCAGCGAGCCCTTGTAGCCCGTCGATTTCAGCGCCGCCATCAGCTCCTCCCATTTCAGGTCTCCGAAGAACGGGGGAAGGTGGATGTCCATTCCTCCGCCGCGGTTGTCCTGGACGTGGGTGCAGATTATGCGGCTTCCCATCTTCTTTATCATTTCGGCGTGTTTGTCGTTGCCGAAAGCGAGCCTCGCGTGACCGAAATCCCAGCAGCAGCCGACCATGGGATCGTTGAACTTGTCGATTATCGCGATCAGCTCGTTTATGTCCGCGCAAAAATGCGTGCGCTGTTCGAGCGGAGTGTTCCTGCCCCTGTCCTCGTCGGTGGTCTCGAGCCCGGCCCTGACTCCTCCGGCGGTCAGGATCTCGATGCACGGCGCGAGCGAGTCGTAGACGGCTTCCAGCGCCGCCTTGGGATCGAAGGGGCCGCCCTTGGGCGGATGGTATTCGTCGGCGTGGAACACGAGGTATTTCAGACCCATCTTCACGGCGGCTTTCGCGCTGTTTTTGAGAGACTTCAAGAACACCTCGCGCGGCGCTCTTTCATAGAAGTTGTACGGCGCGTGCGACTGCTCGATCTCTATCCCGACCTTCGCGGCGGCGTTCATCGTCGCGTCGGCTCTGGCCTCCCAGTCGTCGCCCCAGGAGATCTCGGTGTCGACGGTCCTGAAGCCCGCGTCGTAACAGAGCCTGAGGACTTCCTCGAGCGATCTTTTGCGTCCTGTCCTGCTCCAGTAGAAGTACCAGGAGTTCATGGATATTTTCATCTTTATCGTCTCCCCTTATCGTCTCTGCTTTTTTCCAGCTCCGTCGTTATTTTTTCACGTACTTCGATGGATCGTCGGTCTTGATGACCCACGGGGCGGCGGTCGATCTTCTCGACGGGTTGTATGCCCATCTGACCGCGTTTTTGATGACCGTCTGTATCTCCTTCTGATAGAAGATCGGGAAGGATTCGTGGCCGGGCTGGAAATAGAAGATCCTTCCGTTGTATCTCTCGTAGGTGATGCCGCTCCTGAACACCTCTCCGCCGCTGTACCAGCCCATGAAGACGATCCTGTCGGGAGTCGGGATGCCGAAGGGCTCGCCGTAGGTCTCGACCGCGGGGATGTCGAAGAATCTGTCCAGTCCCTTCGCGATCGGATGGTTGGGCTCGATGACCCAGATCCTCTCGCTGTCGGCGCTCTCTCTCCAGCAGAGGTTGCAGGGGCTGCCGGTCAGAGCGCGGAAGGGCTTGCTGAAATGCGCGGAGTGCAGAAAGATCGCGCCCATGCCGTTCCAGACCGCTTTTCTGACTCTTTCGGCGACCTCGTCCGGGACCTTTTCGTGCGCGATGTGCCCCCACCAGATGATGACGTCGGTGTCGTCGATGACCTCCTGAGTCAGGCCGCACTCCTCCATGTCGAGGGTGGCGGTGCGGACGCTGATATCCTCCTCCTCTCCGAGAAAGGCGGCGATCGCGGCGTGGATGCCGTCGGGATAGATCTGTCTGACTTTTTCGGACTTCTTCTCGTGCAGGAACTCGTTGTAGACCGTGACTTTTATCATTTTTTCTCCTCCGTTTTTTGCGGTTTTTTTGATTTTGGGACTTCCGGACGCGCTCTGGGGCGTCCTGAGTGCGTTCTCCGAAAGATATTATATCAAAGCCGGGCGGATTTTTCTATAGTTTTTCAGACTTTTTCAGACTTTTCCGGTTTTTTTCGGGCGTTTTACGGGATTTATCACGGCGCAAAAAATTTTATTGCAAATCTGCCGGGAATGTGATACAATAAAGTGCGGAGTTTTGCCGGCTCCGTCTTCTTTTCGATAAACTGGCAGCAGGAGAACAGGAGAAAAAGATGAAACTCGGAATAGTGGGACTTCCCAACGTCGGGAAGAGCACCCTTTTCAACGCGCTGACCGGCGCGGGAGCGCAGGCGGCGAACTATCCGTTCTGCACGATAGATCCGAACGTGGGCGTCGTCGCCGTCCCCGACGCGCGGCTCGACGCGCTCACGAAGCTTTACGACGCCGTCAAGACCACGCCCGCGGTGATCGAATTCGTCGATATCGCGGGACTCGTCAAGGGAGCCGCCTCCGGCGAGGGTCTCGGCAACAAGTTTCTGAGCCATATCCGCGAGGTGGACGCGATCGTCCACGTCGTGCGCTGTTTTGAGAACTCAGACGTCGTCCACGTCGAAAAGACCGTCGATCCGGCGCGTGACGTCGAGGTCATCAATATGGAACTGATGCTCAGCGACCTCGAGCTACTCGAAAAGAGGCTCGACCGCGTCAAAAAGCGCCTCAAGGCGGACAAGGACGCCGCCGTTGACGCTGAGCTCACCGAAAGGCTCATCGACAGCCTTTCGCGCGGCGTTCCGGCGAGGCTCGCGGGGCTGAGCGACGAGGAGAAGGCGAAGTTTTCGGATTCTCCGCTTCTGAGCATGAAGCCCGTGATCTACGCCGCCAACATCGGCGAGGAGGATCTCGGCGGGATCGACAGTCCGGATGGTCCCAACGGCTATTACCGCACGCTCGCCGGGATCGCCCGGTCCGAGGGCAGCGCGATCATCCCTGTCTGCGCCGAACTCGAAGCGGAGCTCAGCGAGATGGATCCCGCCGACAGAAAGGCGTTTTTAGAGGACTACGGGCTCAGCCACTCGGGTCTCGACAGACTGATAGAGGCGAGCTATTCGCTCCTGGGGCTGATGAGCTTTCTGACCGCCGGAAAGCCCGAGGTCAGGGCGTGGACTATAAAGAAGGGCACGACCGCTCCCGCCGCCGCGGGAAAGATCCATTCGGATTTCGAGCGCGGCTTCATAAGGGCTGAGGTCATTTCCTTCGACGAGCTCATGGCCTGCGGTTCGCTCACCGCCGCGAAGGAGAAGGGGCTTGTCAGGAGCGAGGGCAAGGACTACGTGATGCGGGACGGCGACGTCGTCCTGTTCAGGTTCAACGTCTGAAAATAAAACTATTTCAATATTAGGAAAGGCACGTTATGAACTTTGACGAGAAACTGATCCGCGAAACGGTGTTCGGCATAACCCGCGTCACCGTGGAACACGGCTATTACTGCTTCCACCGCTACGCGGAGGCGCAGGAAAGATTTTACGAGTTCTCCAACTGGGACTTCTTCCGCAAGTGCTACGCCACCGCGGGAGTGAGATTCGATTTTTACACGGATTCGACGGAGTTTTCGTTCGATTTCGAGCTCCACAGCGCCAGCTCCCGCCGATTCTACTACTTCGACGTCTTCGTCGACGGCAGGTATCTGACTCAGTTCGGCGAGGAGTCGCCTTCCTCGGCGCAATCCCGCTTCTGCGTGAAGCTTCCCGAAGGAGAAAAGCGCGTCACGGTCTGGTTCCCCTGCATGTACGCCGCGTTCGTGAAGAACGTGTGCGCCGACGGCAGTTTCGTGAAGCCCGCGGTCTTCGATAAAACGCTCCTCGCGATCGGCGATTCCATAACTCACGGATACGACGCGCACCTCTCCTCGAACGCCTATCCCGCGATCCTCGCGCGCACTCTCGGGATCAACGTCATCAATCAGGGCATCGGCGGAGACGTCTACCACGAGGGCAACATCGGCGAAGGGCTCGGTTTTCTTCCCGATTTCATCACGGTGCTTCTGGGCACCAACGACTGGGCCGGCAGGAAGAGAGACCGCTTTACGGAATCCGTCGAAAACTACTATGCCCTGCTCGACAAATACTATCCCGGCGTCCCGAAACTCGTCATCACTCCGCTCTGGAGGGGCGACTGCAAGAGGCTGACGAGCGTCGGCAGATTTTCCGACGCGGCGGACGTCATCACCCGCGAGGCGAAAAGCTATCCCGGCGTGAGCGTCGTCGACGGGATGAAATTGATCGACCACGACGACGGTCTCTTCAGCCCGGACGTGCTCCACCCCAACGACAAGGGCTTCGAGAACTTCGCGTCGAATCTCTGCCCGGTCTTCAAAAAGGTATTCGGTCTCTGATTCCGGAGACGGATATATACAGTGAGTTCGAGACCTTCCTCACTTAAAACAAAACTAAAGGAGACAACTGAATAATGAAAACAAAACCCACGGCTGCAAAAAAACGGATATTTTCCGTCACTCTCGCCGCAGTCATCGCCGCGCTCTACGTGGCGCTGACCTATCTTTGCAATCTTATGGGGCTCGCGAGCGGCGCGATCCAGCTCAGATTTTCAGAAGCTCTCGCCGCGCTCTGCCTCTTCACTCCCGCAGCCGTCCCCGGTCTTTTCGTCGGCTGCCTTCTGGCGAATTTTCTCACCGGCTGCATTCCCTGGGACATCGCTCTCGGGAGCCTCGCCACGCTTCTGGGATCCCTCGGCGCGTATCTTCTGAGAAAAAAGCCGCCTCTTGCTCTTTTTATGCCGGTGATCTCCAACACTCTCGTCATCCCGCCCGTTCTGAAATGGTGCTACGGCTTCGAGGGCAGTCTCGGCTATTTTATTTCGACCGTGTTCGCCGGAGAGCTGATAAGCTGCGTCTTTATCGGCTACGCTCTCTACAGCGCGCTCGACAGGTCGGGAGTCAAGAGGATCTTCGGGAGAAGACAGGACTGAAAACTCCGGGAGTATTAGGAGTATTATTTATTTCAAATCAAGGAGCTTTGCATGAAGCGTCTCGCCGGGCTGATCGTAAGATCAAGGATCGCAATTTTCATACTGTTCGCCGCCGCCTCGGTCTATTGCGCGCTTTCTCTCGGCAGGGTCAGGGTCAACAGCGATCTGACCGCGTTTCTGCCTGAGGACACGATGACCCGCCGCGCGATCGCCGCGATGAAGGACGAGTTCGATTCTCTGGCTTCGGCTCAGATCATGGTCTGCGGCGTGGAATTCGGCGAAGCGTCGGAGCTCGGCGGCAGGATCTCCGCGGTAGACGGCGTCGCGTCGGTCGGATTCGACGGCGGCGCGGATCACTTTGCCGACGGCAAGGCGCTCTATTCGGTGACCTTCGACGGTCCCGGAAACGGCGAACGCGCCGTCAAGGCGATGGAAAAGATCAGAGATCTCGTCGCCGACAGGGAAAACTATATCAGCACCAAAGTCGGCACGGACGTCGTCGGGAAGCTGATAGGGGAGATGGCGGGAGTCATCGCCATAAGCGCCGCGGTCATAATCATAGTTTTGCTTTTCACGTCCCGCAGCTTTCTTGAAGTGCCGGTCTTCATCGTCGTTTTCGCCGAGGCGGCGCTTTTGAACATGGGGACAAACTTCTGGTTCGGCGAGATATCGACGATCACAAACGCCGTCGCCGTCATCCTCCAGCTCGCGCTGGCGATAGATTACGCGATCATCTTCGCCCACCGCTTCCAGGACGAGGCTCAGAAGAACCCCGACCGCCGCGAAGCTCTCACGAACTCTCTTGCCGCTTCGATAAAGGAGATCTTCTCCTCGGCGCTGACCACGGTCTCCGGGCTGGCGGCGCTCACTCTGATGCAGTTCGGGCTCGGAAGGGATCTCGGGCTCGTCCTCGCCAAGGGCATCGTGTGCAGTATGCTCACCGTCTTTCTTCTGATGCCCGCGCTTTTGTCGCTCTTCCCGGGACTTCTGAAAAAAGCCGAGCACAGGTCTCTCGTGCCCGACGTTTCGCCCTGGGGAAGATTTCTGACAAAAAACAAGTTTGTTTTCGTCGTCGTCTTCGCTCTCATCCTTCCCTTCGCCGTCGTCTTTTCCGGCAGGGTGGAATACGGATTCACGGAGAGCGCGATCGACGAACTCGTCGCGACAGACGAGAGGAAGGCTTCTGAAAAAATAAACTCCGTTTTCAGCCCCGACACCGTGCTCGCGCTCATCGTTCCCGCCGGAGATCCCGACGCCGAGCGTGAGGTGATAACAGAAGTGAAAAAGCTCGACGGAGTGAAGACCGTCACGGGTCTGGCTGACGTCGAACTCGCTGCGGGAGTGAGGCTGACCGACTCTGTCTCTCCCGGACAGCTCCCCTCGCTGGTCTCGTCGCTTCTGTCTTCGGGCGCGGCGGGCGGTCTTCCGATCACGGGCGCTCAGATCACGGCTCTTCTTTCGCAGTTCGAGGGGCAGATCAACTCCCTTTTCAGAAGCTACGCCGAAAAGACGGGCGATAAAGAGGGGATGGAAGACCCGGCGCATTTCAGCGTGCCGATCTATAACGTCCTGCGCTTCTTGACGGACGATCCCGAAGCGCAGAACTCACTCGGCGCGGCCTACGGTCTGCTGTCAGGGTATCTCAACAGATACTCCGCTCAGCTCAGGCTCGCGTCTCAGCTGCAGAGCGAAAATCTCTCGAGGATAGTCATTACCTCGTCTCTTCCCGTTCAGGGCGAAAAAAGCGAGGCGCTCGCGGACGGGATCCTGAAGCTCGCCGAAGAAAAATATCCCGGCGAGGCTCTCGTCGCGGGAGAAGTCACGAGCGCGAGGGACCTGAAGACCTCCTACAACTTCGATTCTAAGCTCATCTCGGTCCTTTCGGCGCTGTTCGTGTTTCTGATCCTCCTGTTCACCTTCGGCAGTCCCGTCGCGGCGGCGGTCATGGTCTTCGTCATCCAGGGGAGCATCTGGATCAACTTCGCCTTCACCTATCTTTTCTCGAACCACCCGTGCTTTGTCACGTATATGATAGTGAGCGCCATCCAGATGGGCGCCACGATAGACTACGCCATCGTGTTCATGACGCGCTATCTTGCGCACCGCAAAGAGTCCGATAAGCGCGAAGCCGCCGTAGGCGCGGTCCGCGAGAGCTTCGCCGCCGTCATCACCTCCGGCGCGATCCTGACCGCCGCGGGTTTCATCATCTCGCTGAGAGTCAGCGACGTCTACGTCGGCCACATCGGTATCGCGGTCGGAAGAGGCGCGCTGATCTCGGTGATCCTCGTTCTCACCGTCCTGCCTCAGCTTGCGATGCTGTTCGACGGGGCGATAAAAAAGACGACCTTCTTCAAGAAGGCTTCTGACGCCAATAAAATCGAAAATAACTGAATCTCATATAAACCGGCTGGATCAAATGGAAGAAAAGAAGCAAAACAATCAGCTCATAGATTTCTGGGCGGAGCGCGAATTCGAGAGAGAACTCGGACACGGTCTGTACGGCGAGGTATACCTCGAGAGCCGCGTCGAGATGGACGAAAAATTTCTGAGCGCCTCAAAGATAATCCGCATACCCGACGAGGAAAAGCATCCCCTCGCCGAGCTTGAGAAGTCGCGCCCCGACGACGTTCCCGCCGACAGATGGCTCCACAGGATCGCCTCCGGGCTCAACAGACGGCTTTCTCTCATCAGGGAGATGCGCGGCAGGGACAACGTCGTTTTTTTGGAGGATTTCAAAACGATCCGCCGCAAGGGCGGATACACGTTCTATATCAGAAGCGAGCTTCTGACGCCCTTCGAGGAACACCTCAAAAACAATCCGCCCGACAAGAACGCCGCGGTCAGGTTCTGCGTCGCGATGTCCAGAGCCCTCGCCTGCTTCGAGAGGGCGGGGATCCTGCACCGTGATATAAAGCCTTCGAACGTCTTCGTCGATTCCGCGGGGGAGTTCAGGCTCGGTGACACGGGAATCCCGCAGCTCGGTCTGCCGGACGGCGAGTTCGCCGCGCCGGGGAGCGAAAAGGACCCCGTCGGAAAGATGTCCGACGAGATCTATTCCGTCTGCGCCGTCGCCCGCAAGCTGTTCAGCCTCTCGGGGCGGATGGAGGCGATCTGCGCCCGCGGATGCAGCGAGGATCCGTCCCGCCGCTTCAGGACCCTCGATCAGTTCCAGAAAGCTCTTCTTAAAGCGGACGAGGACACGGCGCTGGTCGGATACGACGGCGAGAACGTCAAAGCCGTCGAAAAGCTCAACAAGAAGCGCAGCAGCGCGGCGCTCATCGGGCTTTTCGCCGTCATCGCGATGATCGCGCTCAGCGCGGTGCTCTACACGCGCCTGACGATCCTTTTCGCCACGAAGACAGACCCGGCGACGGTCGCCCAGATACTTCTTGAAAACCGCAAACTCAATACCGACGCCGACGGGAACGTGACGCTCATCGATCTTGTCGGCAAAAACTTCGAGCAGGCGAAAAAGCTCCTCGAAAATCACGGTCTGAGCGTTCAGAAGGCCGTCGCTTTCGATTCGGGAAAGGTCGGCAAGGTCATTTCCCAGAGCGTGCGCGCCGGGGAGACCGCCGCTCCCGGAGAGCAGGTCTGGCTCCTCGTCGGGAGCGCGGATCAGCGCGATTCGACCCGCCGCATCGAATCCATCATAGTAGACCGCACCGAGATCAGCATCCTGAAGGACGAGAGCGTGACTCCCGCCGTGACTGTGCTTCCGAAGGAGCTCGAAAAGTCGCAGCTCATCTGGCTCAGCTCCGACGAATCGGTGGTCTCGGTCGTTTCCGGCACTCTCACGGGCGTCTCGATCGGCGACGCGAAGGTGACTCTCAAGGACAACACCGGGCTCGTCCGCACGGTCGTCACCGTGCACGTCCTCGACAACGCGATCGCCGTCCCCGATCTGGCGGGCGTATCTGAAGAGCAGGCGCTTTCGACGCTCGGAGAGCTCGGTTTTGCCGCCGAGAGCGAATACGTCTACACCACCGACGACGATATGTACCGGGTCGTGTCTCAGGATCCGGCTCCCGGGACCGTCCTGCCGTACGGCAGCGTGGTCGGGATGACGGTCTCGCTGGGAGAGCTCACTCCCGACAGGATCCCCGTTACCGGAGTATCTCTCTCCGAGGAGGAGATAACCCTCAACGCCGGAGGTTCCTTCCTCCTCGAAGCGATAATCGAGCCGAGAAACGCTTCGAACACGGCGGTCTCGTGGCTCTCCACCAACAAGAACGTCGCGACCGTGACTCCGACCGGGATCGTCACCGCGGTCGCGAACGGCGAGGCCGTGATAAAGGCAGTCACCGCGGACGGAAGCAAGACCGCGACGTGCAAAGTGACCGTCCAGACCCTCACCTACGCCATATATTACAGCGCGAACGGAGGAACGGGAACGACGGAGAGCTCGTATCACGTCTATTCGGTCCCGAAGGCGCTCAACGAATGCGGCTTCACGAGAAAGGGCTATGAATTCCTCGGCTGGTCCCTGACACCGGACTCGCTCACCGCGCAGTTTGCCGACTGCGAGGAGGTCAACGATCTCGGGGACCTCAGTGACGACGGCGGCACGGTCACTCTCTACGCGATCTGGACTCCGCTCACCTACGAGATCTACTTCAACGCTCAGGGCGGCACTCTGAGCCGCACCACGATGACCGTCACCTACGGCAAGAGGTTCGGCTTCCTCGAAACGCCTGTCAAGAACGGCTATATGTTCGAGGGCTGGTTCTCGAATCCGACAGTCGGGGTCAAGGTCGAGAAGGACACCGTCGTTTCCTACGACACGCCGACAGTCCTCTACGCACACTGGGCGAAGGTCTCGGAGCCGATCCTGATAACGCAAGTCCCGGAGGGAGCAGAGATCGTCGAGGGCAGCGATCAGTGGATCTACGACAGGGTCAGTTCGAAGACCGTCACACAGAAGGTCAACGAAGAGGGCTGGAGACTGATCGGCGAGAGCGATATGTGGATCGTCACCGAGGAGGGCGAGACTCAGTACGCCGAGCTGCCCGAGGGCTTCGATCTGTCCGCGAGCATCGCAAAGCGCTATTCGGACTTCCCGCCCGAGGAGTATTCCGGGGAGAACAGAAAGGTCGAATATATATACACCGAGCTTGCCGGATACATCTACTGGCACTGGTCTGAGAGATATACCGGCGGAGCGCTCGGCTCGTCTTCCGTCAGCGACTTCCGCACCGACGAATACACGGACTTCTCGGCGTTCTTTTCTCCGGAGATATATCAGAAGGGCACGCCGGAGGATGGGACCGAGCTCTACTACGCCGACCGCTCCTACGGTCCCGACGTGAGCCGCTGGTGGTTCGGCGGCGAGGATCTCCCGGTCTACGAGACGGCGTTCAGGGTCAGCGAATTCACCCACTGCTACGAATACGAGGTGACCGAGCACGTTACGGCCGACTCCGAGCCGGAGCCGGAGGACGGGATCGTGAACGTCGGGCATTACGTCAGGTGCTATCTCGAGCAGGAGGGATGAATTTTCCCGCAGCGCTTGACAAATTTTAGTTTTTGTATATAATTGTATATAATTTGATTTAACGCAATCATTCAGCGCGCGTTTCGCGCATATACTTATTTAATAACGGAGGAACAAAAAATGCGCTTCAACTACAAAACGCAGGGCACCTGCTCTCAGGTCATCAGCTTCGACATAGACGGAGATGTCATCACCAACATCGAGTTCTTCGGCGGCTGCAACGGCAACCTCAAGGCGAGCTCGAAGCTCGTCGACGGCTGGACCGTGGAAAAGATCGAGCAGTACCTTCTCGGCAACCGCTGCGGTATGAAGCCCACCTCCTGCGCCGATCAGCTCGCCAGAGCGGTCCGCAGGGCGTACGACGAGCAGAAAGCGAACTGAACCTCCGGCAATTTTTCGACAGAAGGCGATTTTTTGGACAGATCAAAAAAAATCATCCGCACGAGCGTCATCGGGATCGGAGTCAATCTGATCCTCGCGGCGTTCAAGGCGGCTGTCGGGCTCGTTTCCGGCTCCATCGCTATCGTGATGGACGCCGTCAACAACCTCTCCGACGCGCTGTCGTCCGTCATCACGATCATCGGCACCGCGATCTCCGGCAGGGCGCCCGACAAGGAGCATCCGTTCGGACACGGGCGGGTGGAGTACATCACGTCCGCGATAATCGGCGTCATCGTTCTGTTTGCCGGCATAAGCTCCCTGACGGAATCCGTTAAGAGCATCGTTTCTCCGCAGAGAGCGGAATATAAGCTCTACGGCGTCATCATCATTTTCGCCGCGGTCGCCGCGAAACTGTTCGTCTGTTTCTATTTCAAGAAGACCGGCAAGGCGCTCAATTCCGGCGCGCTGACGGCTTCCGGCACCGACGCGTTCTTTGACGCCGTCCTTTCCGCCGGCACTCTCGTCGCCGCGGCTCTCAGCGTCTTTTTATCATGGGACCTCGAGGGAGTCTTCGGCGCGATCATCTCGCTGTTCATCATCCGCTCCGGTATCGGGATCCTTTCGGAGACCGCCAGCAGCATCATCGGCACGAGGGCCGACAAGGAACTGACCGACCGCATCAAGGAGCGCATCGCCTCTTTCCCGCAGGTGCTCGGGGTCTACGATCTGACCCTCCACAACTACGGACCGACAAACACCGTCGGCACCGTCCACGTCGAGCTGCCCGCCGATATGACGGCGCGCGAGATCCATCCTGTCACCCGCGCGATAAGCATGGATGTCTTCAAGACCTTCGGGATCATCATGACCGTGGGCATCTATTCCTCCTGTGCCGCCGATCCCGTTTCCGACGGGATCAGAAAAGCGCTCGAAGAAGAGGTCGGGAAGAGAAAAGAAGTGCTGGAGCTTCACGCGTTCAACACAGACGTAGAAAAGAAGTCGGTCAACTTCGATCTCGTGATGGACTTCAACGCGGATCAGAAAAAAGTGCGTGACGAGATAATCGCCGCGATGAAAGAGCGTTATCCGGACTTCGAGTTCTTCGCGATCCTCGATTCGGACTATTCAAACTGACGCTTTAAACACGAAAAAGAAGGTCGTTTTTATGGACGAATACGCTTCTCTCAGGCTTGAAAATCAGCTCTGTTTCCCGCTTTACGCCGCCTCTCGCGAGGTCATAAAGCGCTACCGCCCATTCCTGGACGCCCTCGGTCTGACCTACACCCAGTACATCGCGATGATGGTCTTCTGGGCGGAGAAGAAGATCAGCGTCAAGGAGCTCGGAAAGCGCCTATATCTTGACAGCGGCACTCTCACTCCCGTTCTGAAAAGCCTCGAAACCAAGGGCTACGTCCACCGCGAGAGGTGCGCAGAGGACGAAAGGGTGCTGATGGTCGAGATCACGAATGACGGCGAAAAGCTCAAAGAAAAGGCGAAAAGCGTTCCCGCGAAGGTCGCCGGCTGCTTCAGGCTCGAAAAGGACGATGCGGCGGCTCTCTACAGACTTCTGTATAAACTGCTCGCCGAAGAAAACGGCTGAGAAAAAACCGACGCCGGCTCACGGAAAATGAGCCGGCGCGATCCGTTATATGCGGGGAATCATTCCTCCGCGTTCTTTTTTTGCGGTAACTTTTTCTTTATCAGCCTTATCAGCGCGCCCGTTCCGGCCTCCGCGCCCTTCCAGAGGACCCAGATAACGGCGGAGGCCGCGAGAGCCCCGAGAGCCGATACGGCTATGCAGAGGGGATAATACACGAATCTCGCGGGAATATCAGGGTACGGGAATCGCTGTTCGAGCTTCTTGTAGACGACCTGATCGAAGATCCACGAGGTCAGATAAGCGCCGAGAGTCAGGTCGGAGACGAAGCCGAGGACAGAGCGGATCGGTTTCGGGAGCCGGTCGCAGGGGAGGGAGAGCCAGAACGCGAAGATGACCCAGGTCAGGATCACGCTCTGGAAGCTGTAATGCTCGTTGAACGCCGCCCAGACGAAGTTCGCGCCGCGGCTGCGGTAGTAGTCGTAGAAGCCGAAGAGGAGAGAAAAGTTTATTGTCAGCAGGGCGTACTGGATCGGCCGCATCTTCGGAGGATAGGTCCTGAACCACGCGCCGATGAAATAATAGCTGATCGGATAGATCGCGACCCACCACTGCGGGATGAGCTGAGTGTAGTCGGACGAGGAGGCGGGAACGTCCCACCAGCCCTCGGTGACAAGATCGTAGGTGTTGACGAGCGAGGGGAGAGCCGTGAGCGCGAGGAGCGAGAACACGAGAACGGCTCTTTTTTTCTTCGCCGCGTCCCAGCCGTTCTTTTTCGGTTCTGGCTCGCTCTGGTCATTCGGCCCGTCCTCAAGTCCCTTCCAGCAGGCGTTGAAGAACGGGAAGAGCAAGAAGAGCCCGAGATACATGTGGATATACCACGAATACGGAGCGGCTTTGAACGCGAGGACGTCGAGGAGGAATTGGCCGAAATCAAAGGAGTTGTTCTGGAAAAACACCCTGAAAAGCTCGCAGAAAAGGCTGGAGAAGAAATAGACGAAGACGACCCTTATTATGCGGTAATAGAACTTCTTTTCGACCTTTTTGTTCAGCGACAGATAGCCCGAGATCACCATGAACAGCGGCACGCAGCACATGAAGATCGCTCTGAGGGAGGTCATGATTATCATTTTCGGCTCGAGTATCTGCTGGTAGTAAAAGCCGCCGTTGAGCATCGAATGGACGCTGACGACCAAAAGAAACGCGATGATCCTGACTATATCGAGCGACGCGCTCCGCTGTTTTTTCACCGCTCAGCCCTCCGTTTTATCTCTTTCGGGTAAAAATTTGTAAATTTTGCCCATAAATAGATTTTAGTAAATGAAAACGGGCAAGTCAAGGGGGGGGCATAAATAATTTGTAAACATTTTGTTACCGCCGCTCCCGCCAGGCAGGTTTTCGGCATAAGATCATGTCGCGTCTTGACTTGGAGAGGAAAAAAGTGTATAATTAAACTGTAGTGTTATACACAAAACCGACTTGCGGCGAAGGGACGCCGGAAAAAATGCTTGTGATCCTGATCCCGGCCTATCAGCCGGACGAAAAACTGAATAAACTGATCGCCGATCTGAACGAAGCGACCGACGCAAAGATCGTCGTCGTGGACGACGGGAGCGACGCGGACCGGGCGGAGATCTTTTGTGAAGCCGAAAGAAACGGCTGCACCGTGCTTCATCACGAAAAAAACCGCGGGAAAGGCGCCGCGATCAAGACCGGGATCGCGTTCGTCAGAGACAAAATGCCCGATTGCGGCGGGATCGTCACCGTCGACGCGGACGGTCAGCACCGCACAGAGGACGTGCTGAAGGTCGCGGAGCTTGTCGCTCCGGGAAAGCTCGTTCTCGGAACGAGAGACCTTCGCGGCAGGGGCGTTCCGGCAAGATCGAAGTTCGGGAATTTTCTGACGTCGGCGTTCTTCCGTCTTCTCACCGGGCGCGGCTGCTCGGACACGCAGACGGGCCTCAGAGGCATCCCCGCGGATCTTTTTGAAGCCGCTTTGCTGTCCGAGGGCGACAGATACGAATACGAAATGAATTTTCTCACCGATCTTGCGGACAAAAAGATCCCGTTCGAGTGCGTGCGGATCGGGACGGTCTACGACAAGGGGAACACGACCTCTCACTTCCGCCCGGTCAGGGACAGCCTGAGGATCTACAAAAAGCCGCTGAGGTTCGCTGCGTCCTCTATGATCTGTTCGGTCGCGGATCTGGGGCTTTTCACTCTCATCGACTCCCTGCTCGGCGCTTACCCGCACCGCATCGTTGCGGCGACGGTCTGCGCGAGGCTCGTGTCGGGAGTGATGAATTTCACGCTGAACAAAAAATGGAGCTTCAATAAAAAGGGCGATACCAAAAAACAGCTCTTCAAGTACGCGCTTTTATTCGTCGCGCAGATGTTCACGAGCGCCTTCCTCGTGTCGCTCCTGTCGCTCCTGCCGCTTCACGACACGGTCTGGAAGATCCTGGTCGACGTGACTTTGTTCTTTGTCAGCTTCGCGATCCAGCGCCGCTGGGTCTATACGGAGGACTGAAATGTTTCCCGAAAAAAACAGCGTGTTCGACGTGACGATAGACGACGTCAATATGCTCGGCTGCGGGGTCTGCCGGATCGACGGCAAGGTGTGCTTTGTCAAGAACGCGCTTCCGGGCGACTTCGGAGAGATAACGGTGATAAAATCCGCCGCCGCGTACTGCGTCGGGAAGTGGAAAGAGATAAAGAAAAAGTCCCCGTCACGACGCGAGGCGAAATGCGGGGCTTATCCCGCCTGCGGAGGCTGCGCCTTCGCGAGCCTCGACTACGCCGAAGAGGCGAGGATCAAGACGGAATACGTGCGCTCGGAGTTCAGAAAGGCGTCCCTCGATCCTTCGCTCGTCGTTCCGCTCCCGGAGAAGACACTGACGGAGGGCTACAGGAACAAGGCGCTGATCCCCGTCGCGAGATCGCGCACGGGCGAGGCGTTCTGCGGCTTCTACGCCGAAAATTCGCACCGCTCGGTTCCGTTCGGAGTCTGCTCTCTCATGCCGCCCCTCTTTTCGGATATCGCGCACGGCTTTGAAAAATTCCTCAACGAAAACGGCGTTCAGCCCTACGACGAAACGACGTCGAACGGCACGGCGAGGCACTTGTATCTCAGGACAAACGCCCGGGGAGAAACGATGATCTGCGCGGTCCTGAGACGCGAAGAGGGCTTCCCGAAAGAAAAGTTTGTTTCTTTCGCTCTCTCGTTCGGCGCAAAAAGCGTGTTTTTGAACGTTCAGCCGAGACCCGACAACGTGATCCTCGGCGAAAAATGCGTCCTTCTCGCGGGAGAAGCGGTGCTGACGGACACGCTTTTAAAACTGAAATTCGAGATATCGCCGCTGAGCTTTTATCAGGTAAACCGCGCCTGCGCCGAAGAACTCTACGCCGCCGCAAAAGACCTTCTCGCCCTGCGCCCGGACGACGTGCTCGCCGATTTCTACTGCGGCACGGGGACTATAGGTCTCACTATGGCGGACAGCGTGAGGGAAGTCGTGGGGATAGAGGTCGTCCCGGACGCCGTTGAGAACGCGCGCCGCAACGCCGCCGCAAACGGCATAACAAATGCGCGCTTTATCTGCGCCGACGCGAAAGAAGCGATTGAAGATCTCGATTTTTCGCCGACCGCCGCCGTCATCGACCCGCCCCGCAAGGGCACGACGAATGAGTTCATCGACCTGATCGCAAAAACCTCCGTCGACCGCCTCGCCTACGTTTCATGCAATCCCGCGACCCTCTCAAGAGACCTCGCCCACTTCGCGGAGCGCGGATTTGTCACGAAAACGGCGCTGCTGTTTGATATGTTCCCCCGCACGGGAAACGTGGAGACGGCGGCTGTGCTGTTAAGAAACAAAGAATAATTATTCACATAGTGAGGATCGGTTTATATGGGAGATTTGTTGAACGGAAAACCGAGAGCAGTGAGTTCACACGACGTTGCACTCGACAAAGAATACGCTCAGTGGATAAACGAAATCAAACTGCGTTTTCGCAGCGCTCAGATAAAAGCCGCCGTTAAAGTGAACTCCGAACAGCTTCTCTTTAACTGGCAGCTCGGGCGTGATCTTGTAACAAAACGCGCCGAGGAAAAATGGGGGAAAGGTGTCGTTGAGCAGGTAAGCCTCGATCTTCAGGCGGAATTTCCGGAAGTAAAAGGGTTCAGTACTTCTAATCTATGGTATATGAAAAAATGGTATCAGTTTTATAATGATTTGTTGGATGATAAAAAAATCCAACAAATTGTTGGAGAAAAATCATTGATTGATGCTTCCAGATTACGTCAAATTGGAATGGAGATAAACAAAGAAAAAGTCCAACAAGTTGTTGGAGAAATTTCTTTTCCGTATGCTTTTGGTTATGTTCCTTGGGGACATCATATTTTAATTATCACAAAGTGTAAAACCGTCGAAGAAGCTTTATTCTATATAAAGCGCACTGTTGAAGAGGGTTTGAGCAGAAACGCTCTCGATAATTGCATCCGAGCGGATTTGTCACGAAAACGGCGCTGCTGTTCGATATGTTTCCCCGCACGGGAAACGTCGAGACCGTTGTCCTTTTAAGTCGGAAAAATATCGACGATCATCTGGCGTTTACATGGACGGATGAAGAGTTCGGAAAGAAGGAGATATAATCGTTATGGATTACGAAACACTTTTTAACTTGTTTGACAATAAACATCACAATATTGATGAAACCTCTTTCTATTTCAAAACCGATCCGAATGAAGTTGAGCATTTTATCGGATACTTGCCTCAATACGACTCTCCGTATTGGGCGGGTTATTGTGACGTTGAAAACGGTTGGGAGTGCAAAACCGCAAAAGAACTCTTTGAGGCACCGATATTTGACGGTAAATCCATCAAAGACAGATGGGCTGAGATCGTTATATTACAAATAGGCGGGATCAGTTTTGATGAATGGAAAATAGACTTTTGCCCACCAAGATGTTGATTTTTATCAAATATAACAAATGTACCGCCCGATCACCTACAGGAGAACGTATATGAAATTTGCGCCAAAGAGTTTTAAAGACAAGAACGGGGAAGAGTTCGTTCTCAGAAACGCCGAAGCGGACGACGCGGCGGACCTGCTGAAATATCTCCGTGAGACCGCGTCACAGACGCCGTATCTTGTCAGCGAGCCGGAAGAGATCACGCTGACCGAGGAGCAGGAAAAAGAGTATATACAAAAGCTGAACGACTCCGAAAGAGATCTTATGCTGGTGGCGTACGCGGGCGGCAGACATATAGGAAACTGTTCTCTCAGAGGTTCCGAAAGACTAAGATACAGACACAGAGGCCGGGTCGGGATCGCTTTATATGAGGAATTCTGCGGCAGAGGGATAGGAAAGATCATGCTCGAAGCAGTTCTCGGCGTCGCGGCGCAGACCGGTTACGAGCAGGCTGAGCTTGAGGTCGTCGCCGGGAACGAACGCGCGATCGCTCTGTATGAAAAACTCGGGTTCAAAATTTACGGGACGCTTCCCGATAATATGAAATATAAAGACGGCACCTACGCCGACTCTCACTGGATGATGAAAAAACTGAATCGGTGAAGCGGGACCGCGGAAAGCTTGACAAAACGGAGAGGAAAGTCATGGTCACAAACGTATATGAGCGCCATTTTGAAGCGGATGCGGAGTTTTCGGGCGTGAAGCGCAGGGGAGCGCTCGTCATGCTGATAAGCGATTCCGAGGCGGGGTCGATCACCTATAAAGCCGCGGTCACGTTTTTCGCGCACGAAAACGACGAGGATTTCGCGGTCTCCTACGACGCGTATCTTGAAAAAGAACTTTTCAGCGCGAAGGGCAGAAGATCGAAGAAAAAAGAAGCGGCGTTCATCGAAAATCTCGCCGGGGCTCTCGACGGGATCTGCGCGGCGCACAATGCTGTCATAAAGTGGGACAGACCGCTCAGAGAAGAAAGAAGAGGCTGAAAAAAGCTTTCGGGGAAGAATAATGACAGAATTTGATCGCTCGAACGAAACGAACGCCGAGATCTCCCGGCGGCTTGAGATCATAAACAAATACTACCCGCTCGACGAGCTGGTCTCTCACGGGACCGCGAACAGCGACGTCGCGTCGTACTACCGCGCGTCGGAGTTCTTTTACCGCCACGTCCACGCCCACGGAGGAAAAGAGATCCACATGGGGCTCTCCGCGGACGGCGCCTATCACAAAGAGGACCTTCTGGCGCAGGCGAAATTCATCGCCTCGCTGATCGGCGAAAAAACGGAGCGCGTGCTGGAGATCGGTGCGGGCGCTCTCGCGAACACGGGCTGGCTCTGCGAAAAGTTCCCGAAGGTCTCGTTCTCGGCGCTCGACATACCCGGCAGAGGCTTTTTGAAAAAGAAAGCCGGGGAAAACGTGAAGCTTTTTGAGGGCGACTATCACGACCTGTCGCGCTTCGAGCCGGGGTCGTTCGATATAGTTTTCGGCGTTGAGACCGTCTGCTACAGCGCGGACAAAAAGAAGGTCTACTCTGAGTGCTTCAGAGTTCTGAAGCCCGGAGGAAAGCTCGTGATCTTCGATCTTTTCGAGCCGAGACCGGGAGAAGAAATGACGGATTTTGAAAAGTTCGTTTCAAACGTCGTCCTCGCCTCGATGCGCGTGACGGGCTCCGGACAATATATCGGCGATATGAGGAGCTTTCTGAGAGAAGCCGGATTCAACGAGCCGGAGTTTGAAGATCTGACCGACGCGATCCGTCCCTCGCTGAAGAGACTTGAGAGGATCGCGGGAAAGTATTTTCGTCATCCCGCGCTCGTGAAAACCATGCGCGCCTTTATTTCCGACGACGCCACGATGAACGGCATCGCGGGCTGGCTGATCGTCCTGTCGGTCGAAAAGATCCACGGCTACTGCCGCCTCGTCGCCGAAAAGCCGCTGTAACGACGGAAAAATTGACAAAACAGAAGGAAAAGAAATGCCGCTGAAGCTGATAAAACTGACAGAAAAATATAAAGACCGGCTTATAGAGATGCTCGACGAGTGGAGGGCGGATCAGGAAAAAAATCACACGAACCGCTCGCCCTGGGCTGTCTTCAAGAACGACTGGCACGATTTTGAAAAATATCTCGAAGAACTCGATGTGAAAGCCGAGACCGAAAGAAGCGTGCCGGATTCCGTGTTCTTTTTGCTCGACGAAGAGAGGGATAGGCTGATCGGCGCGGTAAATATCAGGCACTATCTGAACGAGAGGCTGCTTTTAGACGGCGGGCATATCGGCGACGGGATAAGACCGACGGAACGCGGCAAGGGCTACGGAACCGAGCTTGTCAGGCTCGCGCTGACAGAGTGCAAAAAGCTCGGGATAGACAGGGTGCTGATGGTCTGCGACAAGGACAATCCCGCCTCCGCGAAGACGATCATAAAAAACGGCGGCGTGCTGGAAAACGAGATCGTCGACTCAGACGGGGATATTGAACAGCGCTACTGGATCGACCTTAAATAAACGGGAGAACAAAATGGCGTCAAGCAAAGCTTATCTCGATTTCATACTCGATCAGCTTTCAAACGCGGAGGGGATAACCTATCGCGCGATGATGGGGGAATACGTCGTCTACTGTCGGGGAAAAGTGATCGGCGGTATCTACGACGACCGCTTTCTTGTCAAGCCTGCCGCGTCCGCCCGAGCACTCATGCCGGACGCGAGGGAGGAACTTCCCTACGAGGGAGGAAAAATGATGCTGCTCGTCGACAACGTGGAGGACAGAGATTTTTTGAAAGAGCTTATGGAGGCGCTTTACAAAGAGCTTCCGGAGCCCAAGAAGAGACCCGCAAAAAATAAAAAGAAATGATGATCTTTCCGGTCGTTTCGGCTTTTGCAGGCTCGTTCTTTGCCGGGATCGGGATATACGCGCTGAAAACAAAAAAGCCGATGCGCTTCTGGTCGGGAAGCGAGAACATAAGCGAAGAGATAACCGACGTAAAGGCGTATAACAGAGCGAACGCAGTCTTATGGATCGCGTTTTCCGCCGTGTTCTTTATAAGCGCCCTTATCGGTTTTCTCGGCTCGGAGGCGGCGGGATGGGTGATGATGGCCGGATGTCTTGCCGGGATCCCCGCTCTCGCTGTCGCTTACAAAAAAATCTATAAGAGATACTCAAAAAAATGATAATTCTCATTACCGGGGCGTCGCACGCCGGAAAGACTCTTCTGGCTCAGAAGATGCTCGAAAAATATCATATCCCGTATATGAGCATGGATCATATAAAAATGGGTCTGATAAGGACCGGCAATACCTCTCTCACGCCGGAGGACGACGAAAAGCTCGTGGGATATCTGTGGCCGATCGTCAGGGAGATCATAAAGACGGCGATCGAAAACCGTCAGGATCTCATCGTCGAGGGCTGCTACGTTCCCTTCGGCTGGCGGCGCGATCTCGACGAAAAATATCTTGAAGAGATAAGGTTTATCTGCCTTGCTTTTTCGGACGCTTATATCGACGCGCATTTTGAGGATATCAGGGCGCATTCCTCGGATATCGAAAAGAGGCTTTTCGGATTTGGTCTCACCCGCGAAAAACTGAAAGAGGACAACCGCGCGTACGCCGAAGGATTCACGGCGAGCGGAGAAAAAGTCACGCTTATCGAGGACGACTACCAAAAGACTGTAGAATCGCTTCTGTAAATAAAAAAAAGCGGGCGATTTGACCCTGTATCGGGAGAAAAAACGTATCTTTTAACCATCACAGTCTGAAAAAGACCCGAACAAAAGAAAGGGCGGAGAAATAATGTCGAAAAACGGAAAAAAAGACGGAATATCGCTCAGAGTGGTAAATCTGTGGCTGATAGTCGGAGCTATCGTGATTTCCGGTCTGATGCTGTATTACACCTTTCATCTGTTCGACGCGTTCTGCGAGATGACGAGCGTCACTGCACGGCAGAACGAGCTGAGGAACGCGGCCTCCGAGCTGATGGACGCCTCGGATTATCTGAGCGAAAAGGTCCAGAGGTTCACTGTGGACGGGGACAGGCAGTTTATGAATGAATACTTCAGAGAGGCATTCGAAGTGAACCGCCGTGAAGCCGCCCTGGAAAAGCTCGCCTCGAGCGAAGGCGGCGAAGAAGCCTTTTTGAAGCTTCAGGACGCGATGAAGGCCTCTCTGGAGCTTATGGATAGGGAGTATTACGCGATGAAGCTCGTGGTAGAGGCGAAGGGTTATACCGACTGCCCCGAGATCCTTGACACTGTCAAGCTTTCCGACGCGGACGCCGCTCTCTCTCCGGAGGAGAAGATGCAGCTTGCCACGAAGATGGTCCTCGACGAAGAATACTATTCTAAGAAGGAACTCATAAGAAGGAATATGACGGCGAGCCTGAGCAAGATCGAAAAGTCGTCATATTCGTCCGACGCCTCCGCGCTCGAATCTCTGAACAAAGAGCTTTCCGTCATGCGCGTCATCATCATCCTGCAGACCTGCGTGATCCTCCTTATGGTCTGGCTGACCTCGCGTCTGGGCATCCACCCGGTCCTCAACGCGGTCGACCGCATCAAGAACGACAGCCCGATCCCGGAGGTCGGGGCGAACGAGTTCAGGTATCTCGCGCGCGCCTCCAACAAGATGTACGACGTTTACAAGGGAAGCCTCGAAAGGCTCAATTTCAAGGCGTCTCACGACGAGCTGACCGGCGCATACAACCGCGCGGGCTACGATCTGATCATGTCCGGGATAGATCTGGAGAGCACCTACATGATGCTCATTGACGTCGACAATTTCAAGAACATCAACGACACCTACGGTCACGAGATCGGCGACAAGATCCTCGTGAAGCTCGTGAACATCCTCAACGAGAGCTTCAGGTCGGACGACTATATCTGCCGCATCGGCGGAGACGAGTTCGTCGTCATTATGGTGCATACCGATAAATCTCAGCAGAACCTTATCGCCTCTATCATCGACGGCATCAACAGAAAGATGGACGAGGAAGTCGACGGGCTTCCGAAAGCCTCTATCAGCGTCGGGATAGTCCACGGCTCGGATGCGAGCGATCCCGAAAACCTCTTCGAGAAGACCGACGCCTCGATGTATCAATCTAAGCAGAAAGGAAAACAAACTTATACGTTCTACTCGGAAGACAGTACAAAATAACTTCGGAGGTATAAAAATGTGCACAAGTCTTGTCATCAATAAGAAAAAGACTCTTATAGGCTGGAATTTAGATCTTAAAGATATGGAATACCGGGTCAGACCCGAAAAAGACGGCGTTTTCATAGATATCCTCGACGCAAAAGAGGGCTGGATGCCGATCTTCGGCGCGAATTCGAGAGGGGATTTCGTGGGGATGCCCGCCTGCTGGCCGTTCGACAAAAGAAGCGATCCCGAAGGCGGGGAAAGAAACGTCATCCTTCTCGATATGGACCTTTTGTACCGGAGAAAAACTCTCGGCGAGATAAAAGATATCGCCGAAAAAGAAAAGATATCGAGCGTCCCGGGCGTCACGTTCATGGCGGCGCTGTCGGACGGGGAAGGGAACGCGCTTCATATAATCCCCGGGCAGGGAGTTTTATACTACCCCAAGCCGGAGTACAAGATCCTGACAAACTTCTCGCCGTTCAAGCAGGACAGCGAAAAGCATCCCTGGATGGGCTGGGACAGGTATACGGAAGCCGACCGCAGGCTGAAAAAAGCGCCGGATGATATAGACGCCGACGGCTGTTTTGAAATTCTGAGGGCAGTCGCGCAGGAAGTCTGTCCGACCGTCGTGTCGATGGTCTACGACGTCAAAGAAAAGATTGTCTACTGGTACGAAAACAAAAATGGGATCCTGAGCGGAGAACAAAATGAAAAAAGAACTCACCGTTTCGCCGATTGAGACCGGAAGACTGATCCTCTTTCCCTACACGAAGGAAAACCTCGCGCTGTTCAACTCGGACCTGGCGGCGTTTGAAAATAAATTCGGCGTGAAATACCGCGGGGAGGAGCTCGACTATCTTCTGACGGATTTTCTTAAACATCTCGAAAAAGAGATCGCCGACGACGAAGAAAACTATCTCTTCTTCACGGAATTTCTGATCGTCCTGAAGCCTCCGACTGCGTGATCGGCTCGATCGACTTCAAGTACGTCCCGAAAAACGGCGTGACGGAAGTCGGCTACGGGATGAACCCGAAATACATCGGCAACGGCTATATGACGGAGGCTCTGACGGCCTTCTGCGAGTTCGGGAAAACTCTCGGGATAAAAAAGATCCTCGCGGACACGCTGCCGGACAATATAAGATCTCAGAACGTATTAAAAAGGTGCGGATTCACGTTCCTGAAGGAGGACGGAAACCTCTGGTGGGAAAAGGATCTCGGCGCGCCGGAAGAAAGGGAGAACGGGAATGACAAAGATAATTAATCTCGACGGGGGTATCTTCAGGATAAGGCACTGGACCGGCAGGGAGCCGCGCGAATCGCTCCTTTCAAAATACGGGGCGATAGATCTTGCGCCCGCCGGGGAGGCGGAGTTCGTTTCGGAGGACGGCGGCAGCGAGGCGGAGATTGTGACGGAAAGCTACAGACTGAAGTTTGCTCTTTCCGCCGGGGAGGACGGAGGCTTTGAGATCCGCCTTCCTCTCGCAAAGAGCGACCGGCTCTTCGGTCTCGGCGACGAATCGAGGGACTGTCTCGAAAAGCACGGAAAGATCGCCGTGATGAAGCAGGAGAACTTCCGCTCATACGGTCCGATGCCCTATATCATGAGCTCGCGCGGCTGGGCGATCCTCATAAACTGCACCTACGCCCACGTCTTCGATATCGCGTCCTCCGAGCCGGACGTGCTGAGGATATATTCCGACAAGGGCGCGCTGGATATGGTCGTCTTCTGCGCCGAAGATCTCGCCGGCGCCCTGTTTCTTGCGGGAAAGGTCATGGGGCGGCCGGTCATGCTGCCCAAGAGCGCCTACGGTCTGACTTTCGTCCTCAACGAGCAGTCGGACGCGCGCAGCGTCCTCGACGACGCGCTCCGCTTCCGCGACCGCGGGATCCCCTGCGACGTTCTGGGGCTCGAGCCGAGCTGGATGAGTAAGCACTACGACTATTCGACCGAAAAGAAATGGAACAAAGAACGCTTTTATCTCCCGTTCTGGAAGCCCGAGGATTATTACGGCGACTGTTCCTTCATCTGGAGCCTCAACAGGATGGGCTTTTCCCTGAGCCTCTGGCTCTGCTGCAGATACGACCTCTTCTGGAAGGAGGAGGGCGACGTGCTGGAGGAGTATAAGCGCTCCAATCCGGACGCCGCGATCGACGATCCCCGTCTGAGCGCCGGAGTGAGGCTCGACAAGACCACCAAGCCCGGCGAGGACTGGTTCGAGCATCTGAAAAAATTCGTCGACAACGGAGCGGAGGCCTTCAAGCTCGACGGCGCGGATCAGGTCCTGCCGTTCCCCGACAGACTTTGGGCGGGAAGATACCTTGACGACGAGATAAGAAATCTGTATCCGGTCGTTTACGCAAAGCAGATGAAAGAGGGCTTTGAAAACTACACCGGGCGCAGGGCGATGATCTACACGCCCGGGGTCTATCCCGGTATGCAGAAATACGCCGCGACCTGGGCCGGAGACACCGGATGCGGGCCGGACGTGCTGCTTTCGCTGATGAACCACGCGATGTGCGGACACTCAAACGCCTCTTTCGATATGGGGCCGGGCAGACGGGAGATCCACTTCGGTTTTCTCGCCCCCTGGAGTCAGCATCTGGGCTGGGACAACTGGCGCTATCCCTGGTATGACAGCCCCGAGACCGAGGAGTGCTACCGCTTCTATTCGCGCCTGCGCTCGTCGCTCTTCCACTACGTCTATTCGTTCGCGCACGTCGCGAACGCCACGTCGTTCCCAATCCTTCGTCCGCTGAGCCTTGTCTACCGGGACACGGACGCGTACGACGGCGTGTTCAACGAATATATGCTCGGCGACTTTTTTCTTGTCGTCGCCACCGACGAGAACGTTCTTCTTCCCGAGGAGGACCGCTGGTTCGACTTCTTCACGGGAAGGATCGAAGAGAGGGGCGCGTTCACTTACGTTCCCGAGGCGCCTCAGTGCGGCGCGCTTTTCGTGAAAGCGGGCTCGATCGTCGTCATGCAGGACTGGGCGCCGAGTTTGAAAAACAACCGTCCAGAAAGGCTTTACGTCCACGTCTACCCCGGAAAGGACGCCGATTTTGAACTCTACGAGGACGATTATTCCACCTACGGATACGAGAAGGGCGAATTCGCCGTCACGAAGATGAGCCTGAGAAAAAACGTGCTCACGATCCGCTCCCGCGAGGGCGTGTTCCCGGATATGCCTCCGGAATTCCGCTATACGGTCGTGTGGCACCGCGAGGACGGCACGACGGAGAGCGTCGACGCGCAGAGCTGCGAGGTCAGGGACGGCGCGAGGACCGTGAGGTTTGAGATTTGAAGGAGGGACGGGTCCGCGTCGTTCACGGGATAGATCCCGTTTTTGACCGGGATTCGCGGGTGCTGATCCTCGGGAGCCTTCCGTCTGTGAAGTCGAGGGAGCAGGGATTTTTCTACGCTCATCCGCAAAACCGCTTCTGGCGGCTTCTTGCCGGGCTTTTCGGCGAAAAGATTCCGGAAACCGTCGAAGAAAAAAAGACGCTGTTACTGACTAAGCGCGTCGCGCTCTGGGACACCGTGAAAAGCTGCGATATTTCCGGCTCGTCCGACGCGAGCATAAAAAACGCCGTCCCCAACGATCTTTCGCCGATCCTGTCGGCAGGGGATATCCGCGCGATCTTCTGCAACGGCGCGGCTTCGTTTCGTCTGTACGAAAAACTCCAGCTGCCTCTGACCGGAAGAGACGCCGCGCTTTTGCCGTCAACGAGCCCTGCGAACGCCGCGTGGGACATGGAAAGGCTTGCGGGAGCCTGGAGCGTCATAAAAGCATACTTATAAAACTTTTATTGTGAGGAAGAAAAATGAACTACACCGATATAAACGCCTCGACGATCGACCGCTGGGTCGACGAGGGCTGGGAGTGGGGAGTGCCGATAGACCATGAGACCTATCTTCGCGCCGTAAACGGCGACTGGGAGGTCAAGCTCACTCCGACGAAGCCCGTGCCGAAGAGCTGGTTCGGGGATCTGAGGGGCAAAAAAGTCCTCGGGCTCGCCTCGGGCGGGGGTCAGCAGATGCCGGTCTTTGCCGCTCTCGGGGCGGATTGCACCGTCCTCGACTACTCTCCGAGACAGCTCGAAAGCGAAAGGCTGGTCGCCGAAAGAGAGGGCTACAAGATAAAGATCGTCCGCGCAGATATGACAAAGCGTCTGCCCTTTGAGGACGAAAGCTTCGATCTTGTCTTCCACCCTGTTTCAAACTGCTACGTCAAGGACGTCCTTCACGTCTGGCGGGAGTGCTTCCGGGTGCTGAAAAGCGGAGGATACCTTATCGCCGGGACGGATCACTTTGTCAACTATCTCGTTGACGGGGAAGAAAAAGAGATCGTCAATTCTCTTCCCTTTGATCCGCTGACGAACCCCGCTCACAAAAAGCTTCTGGAGGACGAGGACTGCGGGATGCAGTTTTCCCACACGATCACCGAGCAGATCGGCGGTCAGCTGGACGCGGGATTTATTTTGCTTGAAATGTATGAGGACACCAACGGTTCGGGCAGACTGCACGAAATGAACGTGCCGACGATGCTCGCCACAAGATCGAAAAAGCCGGAGAAAAAATGACAATAAGAGAAGTTAAGCCCGAGGGCGAAGTCCTGAAAGAACTGATCCGTCTGTCGGGAGAATGTGAAGCCGAGAACAACTGCCGCGGCTACAGAGAAAACGGACCCGCGGATATTGAGGGCAGGCGTGTCTTCGTCTGCGAGGAAAACGACAGGATCGTCGGATATCTTTTCGGGATCACAGAGCGCGTCGAAAAGGACAGCTCCGTCGCAAAAAGCGGCGAGGAATATTTCGAGCTCGAAGAACTCTACGTCGTGCCGGAAATGCGCTCGAAGGGGATAGGACGCGAGCTTTTCAGATACGCCGAAGAAGCCCTGAAAAACGAAGTCGGCCTCATCATGCTCAGCACCGCCGCAAAGGACGCGAAGCGCATCCTGAAATTCTATCTTGAGGACAACCTCATGGACTTCTGGAGCGCGAGGCTCTTCAAGAGAATAAAATAAAAATAATACTAATATAGACCGAAAGGGAAAAACATGGTCTGCAAGGATATTTTGGAGGCGGTCGGACACACGCCGCTTATCAGACTCAACAAAATGCCCCTGCCGGGGAGCGCCGAGATCCTCGTGAAAATGGAGGCGCTCAACGTTGGAGGCTCAATAAAGACACGCACCGCGCTCAATATGATAGACGAGGCGGAAAAGGCGGGACTGTTGGACAAAGACAGCATCATCGTCGAGCCGACGAGCGGCAACCAGGGGATCGGGCTCGCTCTTGTCGGCGCCGTGAGGGGCTACCGCACGATCATCATCATGCCCGACTCCGTCAGCGAGGAGAGAAGAAAGCTCGTCCGCCACTACGGAGCGGAGGTCAGACTGATCCACGACAGCGGAGACATCGGCAAGTGTATCGACGAGTGTCTGAAGACCGCGCTGAGGATGAAAGAAAAGGATCCCAAGGTCTT
>JAFTEP010000148.1 GCA_017453605.1 Clostridia bacterium | reverse complement strand
CCCCGTACCCCTTGCGGGTCGAGGGCAGAGCCCTCGCAGGGTCAAGGGACAGAGTCCCTTGTGTACCCGGCCGAAACCCTCGCCGCTTCGGCGAACAAAAAAAGTACATTATACCGCCCCGAAGGTTTCGGAGCGGAGAAAAATCAGGAGGAACAAAATGAAAACCGTGAAGGTATGCGTCATCGGATGCAGCGGAATGGGAAATCTGCACATGCAGGGCGTCATCAAGAAAGACGGCGCCGAGCTCTACGCGATCTGCGACACCGACAAAGAAGCGCTCGACGCGACTTACGAAAAGCTGAAATCGAGCGGCGTCAAAAAGGCGGTCACCGACTATAAAGAGCTCGTCGCGGATCCCGAGATCGACGCGGCGGTCATCGTCACGCCCGACCAGTTCCACAGACAGATGACGGTCGACTTCCTCGAGGCGGGCAAGACCGTTCTCTGCGAGAAGCCGATGGCCCTCAACTTGGAGGAATGTCAGATGATGCTCGACGCGCAGAAGCGCACGGGATCGGGCCTCATGATCGGCCAGGTCTGCCGCTGCACTCCCGGCTTCATCGCCGCCAAGAAGCTCGTCGACGAGGGCAAGATCGGCGAACTTTTCTTCGTCGAAAGCGAATACGCCCACAACTACGAAAAGGCAAAGGGCAAAAACAACTGGAGGATGACCCCCGAACGCAGCGGATTCATCGGCGGCGGCTGCCACGCTGTAGACCTTCTGCGCTGGATCGCCGGCGATCCGACCGAAGTCTTCGCCTACTCAAACCACAAGTGCCTGACCGACTGGCCGACCGACGACTGCGTCATCGCGATCTACAAGTTCCCCAACGACGTCAAGGGCAAGGTCTTCACCTCCACCGGCTGCTGCCGCGCCTACACCATGCGCACCGTGCTTTACGGCACCGCCGGCACAATAATATGCGACAACACCACCCCCTACATCCAGCTCTTCGAGAAGGGCGAGGAGATCCAGGGACACCGCAGATATTCCTGCCCGATCCAGATCCCGGTCAGCCTCAACAGCCACAACATCGGCGCGGAGATCGACATCTTCATCGACGCCATCCTCAAGGGCGAAAAGATGCCCATAAGCTCCCTCGAGGGCGCGAACACTATCGCGGTCTGCACTGCGACCGTCGAATCCACCAAGACCGGCAAACCGGTCGAGATAAAATACCCCACGCTCTGATGAAAAGCGTCAGGATCTACACCGACGGCGCCTGCTCCGGGAATCCCGGTCCCGGCGGCTGGGGAGCGATCCTTGTCTGCGAGGGAAAAGAGAAAGTTTTGAGCGGCGGCGAGACTCCCACCACCAACAACCGGATGGAGCTCACCGCCGCCGTCCGCGCTCTTCTTGCGCTGAAACGCCCCTGCAAAGTCGATCTCTTCAGCGATTCGAGCTATCTTGTGAACGCGCTCACCAAGGGCTGGCTCGAAAACTGGATAAAAAAAGGCTGGAGGAAAGCGGACGGCTCGCCCGTTCTGAATCCCGATCTCTGGCAGGAGCTTTTAAGCGCCGCCGCTCCGCACGACCTGACCTGGCACTGGGTCAAGGGACACGCGGGACACGAATACAACGAGCGCTGCGACAGGCTCGCGGTAGGGGAAATAAAAAAGCTCTCCGGAAACGGCCCGGAGGAAGACAAATGACAGGTTTTGTTCTCAGCGCCTCCTGCGGGAGGGCGAGGACGGGGTATTTCGACACGCCCCACGGCAGGATAAAGACGCCGGTCTTCATGAACGTGATGACCGCGGCGGCGATCCGCGGCGGCGCCTCGTCCGAGGACCTTGAAGTATTGGGCTGTGAAGTCGCGCTCTCGAACACTTATCATCTCGCGATAAGACCCGGGGGAGAGTTGATCCGGAAAGCCGGCGGTCTCAGAAAATTCATGTCCTGGGACGGTCCGCTCCTCACGGACAGCGGCGGCTTCCAGGTCTTCAGCCTCGAAAATTTAAGAAAGATCGGCGAGGAGGGCGTGACTTTCACCTCGTACCTCGACGGGAAGCGGCTCTTTCTCAGCCCGGAGACGAGCATGGAGACCCAGGCGGCGCTCGGCTCGACGATCGCGATGGCGTTCGACGAGTGCGTCAAGAACCCCTGCCCGAAGGAGACGGCGCGCCTTGGCTCGGAGCGCACTCTGCGCTGGTATGAGCGCTCGAAAAAAAGGCTGGACGAACTGAAAAATTCGGGCGAATGTATAAATCCCGGTCAAATGCTCTTCGCGATCAACCAGGGCGGGATATATGAAGATCTGAGAAGAGAAAACGCGCTCCGGCTTTGTGAAAAAAACGCGGACGGATACGCGATCGGAGGGCTCGCGGTCGGCGAAGAGGCCGAAAAGATGTACGAGATCATCGACGCGGTAGAGCCGATCCTGCCGAAGGACAGACCGCGCTATCTGATGGGAGTCGGCACGCCCCTCAATATCCTCGAGGCGGTCAGGCGCGGGGTCGATATGTTCGACTGCGTGCTCCCGCAGAGAAACGCCGCCCGCGGCAACGTCTACACGAAAAACGGAAGGCTGTATCTTCTCAACGCGAAATACCGCGACGATTTCTCGCCGATAGACCCGGACTGCAAATGTCCCGCCTGCAGAAGGTACTCCCGCGCCTATATCCGCCACCTCATCAAGGCGGACGAAAGGCTCGGGATGAGGCTGTGCATCCTGCACAACCTATATTTCATGAACCACTTCATGCTCCGTCTGCGCCGGGAGATCACAGACGGCACTCTTGAAAGCTTCTATCTCTCGAACCGGGATATCCTCGACAGACTTCTGTGAAAAAGCCCTCCCGAGCGGGAACAAGAGTCCTGCCGGAGGACCGGAAGCCCGGCCCCGACTCTTTACTAAACCTGAAAGAAGGTGCGGATATGGCTTCTTTGCCTCAGCTTAAAATGAAAATAGACGGCCTGACTTCGTTTTCGATGCCGCCCTTGCCGCCGGAAGCGGAGGTGACGACGCACCGCGACGGGGACGAGGCGGAATGGGAAAGCATAATAGAGAGCGCGTTCGGCTCGCACTTTGACTTCTCGTTCCTTAAAGGCGCCGTGCAGTACGACCCGGGATTTGTCTATTATATCTCGGTCGGCCACAGAAAGATAGCCACGGTCACGGCGACCCACAACCCGGCGTATCCGGGAAACGGCTGGCTGAGCATGGTCGGAGTGCACCGCGATTTTGCCGGAAGGGGATACGGGAAAGCGCTCGTTATGATCGCGCTCGACGCGCTGAAAAGGCGCGGATACCCGAGCGCGATGCTCTCGACCGACGACGACAGGATCCCGGCGCTCTGCACCTATCTTTCTTCGGGCTTCGTGCCGTTTATCTCCCACGAAAGCCATCCGCGGCGCTGGAGGGATCTTGCCGCAAAACTCCCCGAAAGATTCGCCCCCGCGATCCTCTCCTCCCTCGGCTGACGGCCGTGTCCCCCTTCGCCGGCGCAAAAGCGTCGGCGAAAGTTTTCCCCGGCAAGCCTGAAGGCTTGCCGGGGAAAAACCTGTTTATTCGCCCTTAATCAACAAACGTTCCCGAACTGCCAATAACTGCGAATCGACTTCACTCTTCCTCCCTCAGAGTCCAGCTCTGGAGCTTGAGGCGGGCGGAGAGGAAGTTGTCGGCAAAATCGGGCACGTTGACCCAGGTCTTGCCCTTGAAGCTGAGGCGCTCGAGCATTTCATAGCCGAGATCGTTCAGGCCCCTGTCGAGCGTCGGGAGCTGGGGACGCGGTTCGACGGTCACTTCCTCCGCTCCGAGCGCGACGTCGATCATCGCGAACAGAAGATCCGCGGGACCTACGGAGCGTCCGCGCACGCGGTAGTGAGTCGGCATGAACGCGTTGGGGACGTAGGCCGCGGCGAGAGTCTTCACGTCGTCGGCGGTCAGCTTCACGGGGGAGGTCACGCCGAGCGGAGTGCTGAGAAATCCCCTCACGCGCTGCGGATAAAAGTCCTCTTTCGAATTGCAGAAGTGCGCCGCGGCGGCAAAGCAGTCGCTGAGAGAAAAGGTGCCGGACGGCAGTTTCACCGCGAAGAAATCGTTTTCGAGCTGACGCTTCATTTCGCCGAGCTCGTCAAATCTTATCACCCTCGCCGCGTTGTCGCGCGTCACTTTTTCATCGAGATACGCCATGTCGCGGATCACGAAGCGTTTGTCGTTTTTGAGCGCGGCGACGAGCTTGTCGAACTCCGCAAAGAAGCGCTCCGTCGTTTCCGGCGGGACGAGAGGGGTCGGCTCCCATTCGTGCATCGGGTGCTTGTTCTCGCCGTCGTAGTTTACAAGATCCCAGAAGGTGCTGTGATATGCCCTCGTCGGGTGAGTGTATAAAACGACGCGCTTTTTACGGCTTATCTCGTCGAGGAAGGCGCCCGTCTCGTAGGGCACGTCCTTATGATTGCTGCGGAAGGTGCGGCCGGGGTAGAACAGACCCTCGAGCGCGTAGTCGTAGTTGGTGTGCAGACCGTTGCAGAAATAGACGCTCCTGCCGTCGCGGAACGCGAAGACCGAGCCGAGGTAGAGCTTGATCCCGAGCTCGACGTATTCGTACATCGCGACGTAGCTCAGGCTGTTCCCGGGCGGGCAGGCGAAAAGAAGCCTGTCCCTGCCGGTGACGGCCTTGACCATCCCGATGCCCTCGCACTCCTGCTCGAGAAGGAGCCTTCTCGCCTCGTCGTAGCTCTCGAGGTCGGTGTATTCGAGGAGTGTCGGGTGATAAGAATGTCTCAGCGAATGTGTGCCGACGTTGTGATATTCGAGCGCCTGCGGCACGTCGTAACGCTTGTTGCGGATCCATTCTCTCGCGTTGTAGCCGACGACGTTGAAGTTGCCCCTGACTCCGTGTTTTTTCAATAAGTCTGCCTCGCGGACGATCGCGTCCCACGCCTTCGGCGAGGTGTAGTCCTCGGTGTCAAAGCAGAAATATACCTCGGTCATTTTTTCTCTCCTTCTCTTTATTTTGTTCCCGAGGCAATTATATAACGCCGCCGCTCGCTTTGTCAAGGCACAATTCGTCCGTCTTGCGCGCTCAAACGCGCGTTTTATCCATATAGGCGCCCGCGCCGAAGGATCCTATTGCAGGAGAAAAAAGATCCTTCGCTTCGCTCAGGATGACAAAGAGAGGGCGAGACAGAAACCGTTCGTGACCTTTGTCATTCGCCGCCGCTTTCGCGCCGGCGAGGGTTATTGATCGAAAAAGGGTTATGGGGACCCCTCATCCGGGCGTTCCACGCCCACCTTCCCCCAAGGGGGAAGGCCTAAAGAGCGGCACTTCCGATCCTGACTTAACATACATCCGAAGCATTTCTGCTCACTATAAAAAGCCCGTAATTGACCGATAATTTATAAAAAATATCAACACATCGCAATTTTCGCAACACCTTATCTGTTAATCAACAAAGAAAAGTGCGGTATTCAAGGCTTCCCCCGGGAGGGCGCCGAAGGCGCGACGCGGGAGTGAATGACCGTCCGGCGGACGGTCAGAGCCGCGGCGAGACCGAGCCTCAGCGAGACAGCTGTCAGCGGAGCTGACTGATGAGGGGACACCGAAACAAATAACCGCTCCAAAACAACCGCCGGTGCCAAAAGCACCGGCGAAAGCGTTATATAAATACAGAAAAACTCGCAGGGTCAAGGGACAGCGTCCCTTGCGGGGTTCCAAAGGGCAGCGCCCTTTGGACGCCGGAGATGAATGGTCCGACCGAAAATCGGAGCAGAACAAGGGTGTGCGCTCTTGATTTTTTTGCGGTTTTGTGGTAGACTCTGTATGTCGGGACGATCCGTTCCCGTTTGAAAACGCGGCGTTTCGCGCCGCTTACCGGAGGACAATGATGAACAAAAACGATCCGTCCGCTCCGTTTTCCGTCGAAGTCTCTGATGGGGAGCCGACCGCGTTCTGCGCCGCGAACGGGACCTATCAGGACGGCACCACGCCCATGTACCGCGACGTAGACGGCACGCTCTGGGCGATGAGCGGTCATTCGCACATGGGGACGATCGCCGTTTATAAGGGTACGAGCCTTGACGATATGAAAAAGTTCTCGGACGTGAACCTCAATTTCTGCGTCGGGAACGCCGAATACGCATTTTCGGGGATCAGATATCCCGAAGGGATAAAGCCGAGGGGGAGCATCTGGCCGTTCGGCTTATATATCTGCCCGGTCACACACAGATTCTTCTGTCTCTTTCACAACGAGAGCGGCTGGAACGGCAGGGGCACCGCCTACGATTCCTACGGGCTCTGCGACAAGCCGAGGGGCGACTCGGATTTCAGGCACGTCGGGCTCATGCACTCCGACGACGAGGGGAAGACCTGGACCTTCGACCGCTGGGTTCTGACCGCGTTCGAGCCCTGCTTCACGAGCGCATACGATCCCGGAAGCGGCGGGGCTAAGGGGCAGGAAAGGGGCGTCATCTCTCTCGGAAGCGGCGACTTTTCGATCTACGTCTCTCACGGAGACGGATATATCTATCTGTTCTACAATATAATCCGCTTCGATATGGATAAGGCCGAGTGGAAAAGCTGCGACGTTTACGTCGCGAGGAGCCGCATCCGCGAGGACGGAGTTTTCGGGGATTTTGTTAAGTATTACGACGGCGCCTTCTGCGAGGCGGGGAATCTCGGCAGAGAGACCGCGCTCGTGAAAAACTCCTGGCACCCGAGAGTGTCGCGCCTTGAAAAATATTTCCTCTGGTGCATGGTCTCCGTCTCTGTGACTCCCGGCTCGAAAAAGCTCGTCGACGACACGGCTCAGCTCAGAGTCTCAAAGGATCTTGTCAACTGGGGCGAGCCGTTCACGGCGGACTGTCACGGGGAGATCTTCGGCAACCACTACGTCGCGATGGCGTCCGATTCATCCTCCGGGCAGCCGTTCGATATCGCGGGCGACACGTTCTCGTTTCTGACAAACCACAACGGCAAGGACGTCATCAGATACCGCTCGAAGATCATCGGCTGAAAAAGCATAAAAAAACAGCATAAAAAAGAAGACCCGATTTCGCATGGCGCTCTAAAGGACAGATAAAAAAATACCGGCTGAATGAAGAAAATCAATCCTTGTTCAGTCGGTATTTTTGTCGCATTCTCCTGCAAGCAGGACATTTGTGTGCCAAACGTCAAAAATGAATGATGTTTGCCCTTTCGGGCAAATGATGATGCTCCCTTCGGTCGCAATGATGATTTGCGGTTTCACCGCAAAATGATGAGATGACTTCCGCTTTATGCGCCGAAGGCGCTCATCATTCGGCGAAACCGATCATCATGCGCGAAAGCGCTCAT
>JAFTEP010000147.1 GCA_017453605.1 Clostridia bacterium | reverse complement strand
CGAAAAGAAAGAACGCGCCGAAAAGAGCGCGGAAAAGCCTTTTGAAAACGGGAAAATGTCCTCTAAATCGGGGCCGTTCGATATAATAAGATACGCCCTGCTGTTTATCTGCTTCACCGTGTTTTTGTACTGTTCGTACACACTTTTGTCGTCTATAATAGAAAGATCGCAGAGCAGAGAGCTCTACGACGATATGCGCAGGATCTTCTACGACGACGCGGGATTTGAAGACAGCTATCTTACGCCGGGGATCCAGAACGTGACTTCCGTCGATCTTTTGAGCGCGTTCGTCGGAGTTCAGCCGCCCCAGCCCGAGATCCAGGTCCCGACCGGATCTAAGCTTGTCGACAAGGTCAACTACCTGAAGAGCATCAACCGCGACACCGTGGGCTGGCTGACCGTGGACGGAACGAACATCGACTACCCCGTCGTGCATTCTGACGACAACGACTACTATCTGAGGCGCGATTTCTACGGCAGGTCGAATCTTGCCGGAACTTTATTCACCGACAGCCGCAATTCGATGAAGCTGATGGAAAACCGCAACACCGTCATCTACGGCCACAATATGAACGACGGTTCGATGTTCAACAACCTGCACGATTTCAAGAACGAATCGGTGTTCAAGAACTCGAAGATCCAGTTCGTGACCGCGAACGGCATCTTCATCTACGAGGTGTTCAGCGTCCACGAGGCGCTCGAGACCTCGGAATACTTCCAGACGGATTTCGAGAACGACCAGCATTTCGCCTCGTATCTGGCGGATATGCAGGCGCAGTCGATCTTCAAGAAAGAAGGGCTGACGCTCAGCCCCGCCGACAAGGTGCTGACTCTCTCGACCTGCATCGACCCGATCCTCCAGAGCGAATACCGCTGGGCGCTTCACGCCAAGCTGGTGCAGATAGTAGACTACACCCCGTAAATCATTTAATTGCACAGATCAGGCGCCGGAGAACAGATCTCCGGCGCCTGTGTTTTATGATTTTCAACCGAGAGTTTCTAAATAAAGTTCTTCGCTGAGTCCGCGCAGACGAACGGAGGCGCAGGCAAGGCTCATGATCTTGAGGGCTTTTTTGAGGCGGTTTTTCCACTCGTCGCAGCCGCGGTAGCCCGCGATAATCCCGTCGATGACGCCGTCGAGGGCGTCCAGAGAGAGTACGCGGTTTTCGACCCACTGAGCCATGACGCGGCAAAGATAGTCGTAGAGACGCGTTTCGGGGATGATGTCGTCGCGCGGATCCTCGACGGAGCCGTTGAGGTATTTCAGGAGAGAAACGATGCTGTCGATCCTCATCGCCTGACGCAGGGCGTTGATGATGAGGATGCGCGACAGCTGGCGCTCGCGGTAGCGCGAGAGCACGGTCTTCGCGACGAAACCTCTCTTGATCCAGTTCTGCACCGCCGGTCCCTCGAGACCGGTGATCTCGCAGACCTGGGAGAGAGTCAGTCCGCCCGCGAGCGAGATCAGAGGAGAATGAGCCGCGAAAAGTCCTTTGGGAAAGTCTTCTCTTTTCAGCACTGTCCCGGGTATGTATTCCATCGACATTTTTTTCACCGCCTTTATAATTTAACGCAGTCCTTGATTCTTTCAATATGATTATAACACAAGTTCAGGTGAACTTCAAGACCTCTTTGACAATTTTTCTTTTCAAAGCGTTTTTTAGTCTCAAAGCCCTTGAAAAAACGTCACAAAAAAGCTATAATTCATACAGAAAAGAAAAACGAAAAAAGGAGACTTGTCATGACAAAGTTTGAAAAATACGCTTCGGAGTTAACAAACGGCGAGGCGGTCTATATCACCTCCCCCGTCACCCGCAGATACGCGACGGATTTCGAATCGAGCGACGGCATAGTTTTCGCGACGAACAAAGGCATAACGCTGTTTCTGGACATGAGATACTTCGAGATGGCAAAGGTCGCCAAAAAGCGAGGCGCGATCCCGGGCGGGATAGACGTCAGGGAGATCGGCGAGAGCGCGGAGTTCATAAAAAAAGCGATCGCCGACGGCGCGAAGAAAGTTAAATTTGAGGACAGGCGCACGACCTGCGCCGGGCTCGAGGCTCTGAAAAAGAGATACGAGGGAGCTGAATTTGCTCCGCTCGGAGACGAGATCGAGAAACTCAGATGGATCAAGACCCCGAAGGAGCTCCAGAGAATAAAGAACGCGCAAGCGGTCACGACCGCCGCGTTCGCGCACATCCTCGACTTCATCAGACCCGGTCTGACTGAGGCTGACGTCGCGCTCGAACTGGAATTTTACATGAGGAAGAACGGCGCAGAGTGCGCCGCCTTCGAGACGATCTGCGTTTCCGGAAAGAAGACCTCCATGCCGCACGGAAGGCCCGAGAACGTGAAGCTGACGCCCAACTCATTCATCACGATGGACTTCGGCGCGAAATTCGAGGGATACTGCTCGGATATGACGCGCACGGTCTGCCTCGGACAGGCTGACGAGAGGCAGAGGCTGGTGTACGAGACCGTGCTGAAAGCGCAGGAGACCGCGGTCGCATTCGTGAAGGCGGGACTTACCGGAAAAGAGATAGACGCTTCGGCAAGAGATGTAATAGACAAGGCGGGCTTCGGGAAATACTTCACTCACTCGCTCGGTCACAGCGTGGGCATCGAGATCCACGAGAGCCCCAACTTCTCGCCGAAAGCGGAAGATATCATCCCGGAGGGAGCGGTCGTGACGGTCGAGCCCGGCATCTACATCGAGGGCGAGTTCGGCGTGAGGATCGAGGACATGGTGTCCGTCACGAAGACCGGCTGCGAGGATCTGACCCCGGTCGACAAGAAGCTGCTTGAGATATTTTAAGACAGCCGAATATGATTATCGCCGTCCCTGAAGACCGGGACGGCGATGTTTTTTGCAGAATTACTATCAGTAAGCGAGCTTTTCTTCGAGCCAGGACCTGAGATCCGCGATCGGGACGCGGACCTGCTCCATCGTGTCGCGGTCGCGGACGGTGACGCAGTTGTCCTCGAGACTGTCGAAGTCGTAGGTGATGCAGAACGGGGTGCCGATCTCGTCCTCTCTTCTGTAGCGCTTGCCGATAGAGCCGGCGTCGTCGAAGTCGATCATGAAGCGCTTGGAAAGATCTGTGAAGAGCTCCGTCGCCTTCTCGCTGAGCTTCTTTGAAAGGGGCAGGATCGCCGCCTTGAAGG
>JAFTEP010000146.1 GCA_017453605.1 Clostridia bacterium | reverse complement strand
CCTACGTAGGCGATGTTCCTGTGTCCTCTCTCGTAGAGGGCTCTCACCGCTTCTCCGATCGCGTCGGCGTGGTCCTCCGTGATCTCGTCCAGGTTTCTGTCGCATTGACTGAACAGATTGACGATCGGCAGATCGTATTCTTTTCTGAGCGGCTCTTTTAAACATAAGTTGATTATGCCGTCGACCTTCAGATACGATGCGCAGTAGTCTATAAGATCCCTCTGCAGTCGGAAATTGAAGTGATATGACAAAACGACCGCGATCCCGCCGTGTTTTTCTATGATGCTCTGCAGCTTTATGACGTAGCTCATGTAGTAAACGCTCTCGTATTCGGGACAGATGATCGCTACAGTCTTTTTCGGGTACTTTTCCTTGTTGTATTTGGAAAAGCAGCCGTTTTCCCTTGCAAGCCCGATTATCTTCTTTTTTGTTTCTTCGCCGACGTCCGGAGCGTCCGAAAAGACCTTCGACACCGTCGAAACGGAAACGCCCGCAATCTTTGCGAGCTCTCTCATCGTCACGTCTTTCACCCCCTGATACAATTATACACATTGACGCCGTCTTGTCAAGACAAACGAAACGTTTTTGCAGACTTTTGTCCGTTTTTGCTTGACTTTATCGCCTCTTGTCTTTATAATTTATTTAAAACGATCCCGAAGGAGCTTAACCATGAATCCCGATCTGAGACCCGATCTTCCCGTCATGCTCTCGACCCTCACCGAAGATAACCGCGCGTCGTATCTCGAAGAGTTTATCTCTCTCGGCTGCCGCAGGCTCTGGCTCTGCCCCGAAAGAGAGCTTCTTTTCGACGCGGACGCCGATCTTTCAGGGATAAAGAGCCATATTGACTTCTTCAGAGCCAACGGCTTCGAGACCGGGCTCTGGATCAATGCCTTCGGCTTCGGCGGTCCCGCCGTCAAGGACGTTCCTTGGCAGAGGATCGTTTCCTCCGTCGGCGTCGACCGCCCCCGGAACGACGAGTTCTGCCCTGCGGATCCCGGCTTTGCCCACGCCATGGCGACTCTTGTCGCAAGGCTCGCCGCTCTCTCTCCTCAGCTTATCATGCTCGACGACGACCTCTGCGTTTCCGTGCGTCCGGGGATCGGCTGCTTCTGCCCGAGGCATCTTGAAATGATGAGCGACTTCCTCGGCGAAAAGCTCTCTCTTTCCGACTCTCTGCCCTCGCTTCTTTTCACGGGAAAGCCCGGCAGATACCGCTCCGCGTGGTATAAGTCCGTCGGAGACTCGATGAGGAGTTTCTGCCGTCTTATGAGAGAAGCCGTCGACTCCGTCGATCCCTCTATCCGCCTCGGTTTCTGCGCCGGATACACTTCCTGGACCTGCGAGGGGGCAGATCCGATAGAGCTTTCACGCATCCTCGCCGGCACGACCGAACCCTTTTTCCGCTTCACCTCCGCACCCTACTGGGTCGCCGACTGGTATCACCGCTTTCCGTCGCAGGGCTTCAACTCCGTCATCGAGAACGCCCGGATGCAGGCGGCGTGGTCAAAGGACAGCGGCATCGAGGTCTTCGGCGAGGACGACAGCTATCCGCGCCCGGCCTATCACGTCGACGCTTCGTTCGTCGAGCTCTTCGACGCCGGACTCAGGACAACAGGCGTCAGATCTTTAAAATATATGCTCGACTACTTTTCGCCACTCGGCTATGAGACAAAGTACTCCGAGGAGCATAAAAAAGACGCCGCGCTTCTCGAAGCGATTGGCGCGGCGTTCGACAAAAAGACCCCGTCCGGCGTGAGGCTTTACTGTGCTAACAAAGGCTTGGATAAAAGGACTCTCCCCGATAAATTTACCTCCGAAAAAAACGTGATGCGCGACTATTTTTCCGTCGCCGCCGCCTTTTTCACGGGCCTCGGGATCCCCGTAAGCTACGACGGCGACGTGAGCGTCAGCGCCCTTTTCGGCGAAGACGCGGAAGACTTCGTCTTCTCTGAGGACGTCAAAAAGCTGATCCTCGATCTTCCCGCCGCAAAAAAGCTCTCTTCGCTCGGGTATGACGTCGGACTCGATTCCGTTTTGTCCGCTCCCATCCCCGACAGAGAGTATTTCGGTGAGTTGCCGCTCCGGTTGTCCGTGACGGGGAAGGGCGCCGTGAAGAGCGCGTCCGAAGGTTTTTATGACGTGAAAACAAAGCCCGGCGCCGTTATCCTCAGCGAGTTTTCCGCATCAAACAAGCGTTTCCCCTCGGCTTATTCCTGCTCCGACGGCAAAAGGGAGTATCTTGTTTTCTGCTTTGACGCCGCCGCTATGGGCGAACTCAGCACAGTCTTTTTGTCATACGCCCGCGCCGAACAGATCTTTGACTTCGCCCCAGTTTTCCCCTATATCCCCAAGACCCACGGGCTCTATCAGATCTTTTCCTCCGGCTTAGACAGCCGCGCCGTACTGATAGAAAATCTCTCCCACGACAGATTTTCTTCTCTTGAGATCGTCCTGCCGGAGAAAGCGCGTTCCGTCGCTCTTTGCGGCTTGTCGGGCTCTCTCTCGGAGGACGGCAAAAAGATCCGCCTCGCCGGCACTTTTTATCCCCGCGAGGCTGTGCTTATAGAATATAAAGTGTAACAAAAAAGAAATATATGAAAAGCGCGCCGATCTCTCGGCGCGCTTTACTATGCGGGATCTTATCAGTCTTTGAAGGGTTCTCTCGCTTTGTAGCTCGTGTGGAGCAGTTCGTGGGCGAGGTGGGAATTGGGCTTGCCGAGGAATTCGTCGTAGAGAGCCTTCATCTGCGGGTTGTTGTGAGAGCATCTGAGGGTCTGTCTCTCGTCCTCGCTGTAGAGGGCCGAAGCGCGCTTTGCCTTGTAGGTGTCGAGGATATCGGCGTCTTCGTTGGGTAAGAAGCACGGCTTGACGTAAGGCTGGCCGCCGCCGGCGATGCAGCCGCCGGGACAGCCCATGATCTCGATGAACTGATACTTGCTCTTGCCATCTCTGATCTGATCCATGAGGACCTTCGCGTTCTTCATTCCGTGAGCGACTGCGATGTTGACCGTCGTTCCGGCAAGATCGAGGCTCGCTTCCTTGATGCCGTCGAAGCCTCTGACTTCATGAAATTCAACGGGCTCGTGCTCCTTGCCGGTGAGCGCGAAGTACGCGGTCCTGAGAGCCGCTTCCATAACGCCGCCGGTGACTCCGAAGATGACCGCCGCGCCGGTGTAATCGCCGACGATGTCGTTGTCGAATTCTTCGTCCGGGAGCTTTGTGAAGTTGATGCCGCTCCTCTTGATGAGTTTTCCGAGCTCCCTGGTGGTGAGCACTGCGTCGACGTCCTTGAGGCCGTCGTTGGTGAGCTGTTCTCTTTCCTTCTCGAACTTCTTGGCGGTGCAGGGCATCACGGACACGACGAACATATCCTTGGGATCGATGCCGTTCTTCTTGGCGTAGAAGCTCTTGAGGATCGCGCCGAACATTTCGTGCGGGCTCTTGCAGGTCGAAAGGTGCCCCAGAAGATCGCCGTAGTATATCTCGGCATAGTTGACCCATCCGGGAGAGCAGGAGGTGATCATCGGCAGAGTGCCGCCGGTCTTGATCCTGTCGAGAAGCTCGTTCGCTTCCTCCATGATCGTCAGATCCGCGCCGTAGTTGGTGTCGAACACCTTCTTGAAGCCGAGTCTTCTGAGAGCGGCTACCATCTTTCCGGTGACCGGGGTGCCGATCTT
>JAFTEP010000145.1 GCA_017453605.1 Clostridia bacterium | reverse complement strand
GTTGTTCTTGTAGATCTCCGATGCGTTGAAGGTGTCGAGAGTGTCTCCGCTCGACGGAACGAAAACCGGATCCTTGTCTTCAGGTATGGGCTGAACGGTCTTTCCCGAGCCGGACGGCTTCTGATCGGTCGTAGTCGTCTGAGCGGGTTGGGAGCCGAATCGTTTTGAGAGGACAACGCCTCCGGCAACTCCTGCGCCGACAAGAATGATCGCGGCAAGAATGACGGCAATGACCTTGACGCCGGTGTGCTTTTTGGCGGGCTTTTTTTCCTGCTGAGAGTTAAAGTTCTGCTGATAGGGGGACTGAGCGTAAGGATTTTCGCTCCTGTAGGGCATTTCGTTCACGACTCTGCGCGACGGATCGTAAGGGTTGTACGGTCCGTTGTACGCCTGAAATCCTCCGTAGTTCTGAGGCTGCTGATTGAATGGGGGCGGAGTGAAAGCTCCGTTCTGAGGCTGACTGCCGTACGCGGGCGTTTCCCGGACCTGAGTCTGCTCGGCCCCGTTCTCTGGTGCGCTCTGAGAAATCGGCTCGGAGTTAGTTCCGGCGTTTTGTTCAGTCTTGTTTTCGGACTCAAGTTCTCCCGGATTATATCCCTGTTCCATTTTTTTATCTTCCTTTCTTGCTTTATTGACGTTTTGAAGTATTTCGATCGTTCTTTTGCTTTCGTGTCAAATTATAAAGAACGAATCTGAAGTTTTTGTGATGAAAAGCGAAATAATCCGCGACTTTTTTATATATATTCAAAAAAGGGAAAAAATAACGATATAAAAAAAGCCCCGGTGACCGGGGCGCTTTATCAGAACACTCTTATCCTGCTTATGGGCTTCAGGGAATTCTTTTCGAGGATCGCGTCAAGTTCGGATTCCGAAAACTCGCTTGTTATCAGCGCGTCCGGAGTAATGATCTCAGCGCCGAGAAGTGCGGCGGCGGATTCAGAAACAGAAGCGAAACGAAGATAGGTCCTGCCTCTTCTTTCAGAAAAATCTTTAAGGAAATCTTCGGAAACGTCCTTTTTCCATTCGGCGCGGTTCTTGTTGTCTGAGGGATCGCCTCCGACGGCGTCCATCACGTCGCAGACGAGCGCGGACGCTGTGGGAAGCTTTCCTGCACCGGCTCCTGTGAAATGGAGCTCGCCTACCGCGTTTCCGACGACTCTTATCCCGTTGGTGACGCCCTTCACACCCGCGAGCAGACAGTCTTTTTTCACAAAGAACGGGCAGACGAAAATATATGCGCCGTCGACAGCTCTCTCGGCGACTCCGAGGAGCCTCAGGGCATATCCCGATCTGTCCGCGTCCTGAATATCCCTCGGCGTGACGTTTCTTATTCCTTCGACATGGATCTTGTCCGGGCTCACGATCTGACCGAAAACTATCGCGGAAAGGATGCAGATCTTTCTTGCGGCGTCGAGGCCGTCGATGTCCGCCGAAGGGTCTCTCTCGGCGTAGCCGTTTTCCTGGGCGATCTTCAGCGCGTCGAAGAAGCCGCTGTTTTTGGTCTGCATTTCGTTGATGATGAAGTTGGTGGTCCCGTTCAGGATCCCCGCGACGGAAATGACGTCGTTCCCGCAAAGCGAACTCAAAAGCGGCCTGATGATCGGGATCCCGCCGCCGACGCTCGCTTCAAAGAGGTATTTGACGCCGTTTTCTTTGGCGGTTTCCAGAAGCTCGGCGCCGAAATTCGCGACGACTTCTTTATTTGAAGTTATCACGCTCTTCGAACGCTTGAGCGCTTCGAGCGAAAAATCGTATGCCGGGTGCGAGCCGCCCATGGCTTCCACGACGGCGGTGATCTCGGGATCGTCAAGGATCGCGTTCACGTCTTTTGTAAAGAGCTTCGCGTCTGGATGATTTGAAAAATCACGGATATCGAGGATATATTTCACTTCG
>JAFTEP010000144.1 GCA_017453605.1 Clostridia bacterium | reverse complement strand
CCTTCTCCCCGTATGCGAAGGATTTTTATTTCTTCTTTTCCTTTTCGGAATCGATCAGGCTGTACACGCACGCCGCGAGAATACCGCCGATCAGCGGAGCGGCGATGAACACCCACAGACCGTCGGTAGCGCCGGAAAGGATCGCCGGACCGAAGCTGCGCGCGGGGTTCACCGAGGTGCCGGTGAAGTGGATTCCGAAAATGTGCACGAGGGTGAGGGTCAGACCGATCACGAGTCCGGCAACATTGGAGTTGGCGACGCGGGAGGTCACGCCGAGGATAGCCAGCACGAAAACGAAGGTCAGGATGACTTCTACCAGCAGGCTGAGCCAGATATCGTTTTTATAAAGTCCGTTCTGTCCGAGGCTCTGATTGCTCCCCATAAGCGCCCAGAGGATCGCCGCGCCGGCGGTCGCGCCAGCGAACTGGGCGACGACGTAGCCGCAGAAGTCCTTGACGTTCATTCTCCCGCTGACGAGCATCGCGATGCTGACCGCGGGATTGATGTGGCAGCCGGAAACGTTTCCGATCGAGTACGCCATGGCGACGATGACAAGACCGAAAGCGGCGGCTGTCATAAAATATGCCGCGTCAGCTTTGGCTCCGTCGCATCCGAGCACCGCGGCGGCGCCGCAGGCAAAGAGCACCAGCACCAGAGTGCCGATGAACTCGGCGATGTACTTTTTGAAGTCTTTCATTGTTTCCTCCTTGAAGTTTGTTTATTTTTTTTGCGGCTCCCGCCGCTTTGGTACTTTTAAATCGCCTTGCAGACGAAATCTTCCTCGGCCTTCTTCACGAGATCCTTTTCGGGGATCAGCGTTTCGAGCCCGTGAAGCACGGTCTCGCCGGGCTCTCCCCAGTACCGGATCAGCGTGTCGGCGCGGCAGTTGGGGAGGCTGACGTTGTCGAGAGTGATCTTTTTGAAGTTGGCGGCGCGCATGAACACCGTGTCCTCCTTACCCTCGCGGAAGGTCACTTTCACGTTGTTCATTTCCAGTTCGAGCGGGACGTCCGCCGCTCCGTACGCGGTGAGAGGCATCGAGATGTTCTTCGCGTCGACGTTTATGAATTTGATGTCGGCGAGCGGGCGGTTTTTCTGCCAGCGCTCGTTGCCGGAGAAGTTGAAGTGCAAGAAGCGGTCCGCTCCGTCCACGGCGCAGTCCCTGATCACCACGTTCCCTGGCTGCCAGGGGATCTTCACGGAGAAGTCGGAGTAGTAGGTATAGACGCTGAGCATATTGAAGCGGTGTCCCGGAAGCTGAGGCGCGTCGGCGCCGCTTATTTTTTCTTCAAGGGTCATACCGCCGCGGAACGAATACTTCGCGGGCGCGAATATATTGCATCTCTGGATCAGAACGTTGGTCCCGCCGAGACGGAAGGCGCTGCAGGCGGTGTTGATCTCGCAGTCCTCCACGAGAAGGTTTCTGTTCGCAAAGCCCGCGACGCAGTCGTCGCCGGTGTAGAAGCGGCAGTTTCTTATGACGACGTTCTCGCAGAGGGTCATGTGTATCCCGTCGTGTCCGGCGCGGCATTCGATATCTTCGGCGAGCACGTTCTCGCACCTCATGACGTGGTTCGCCCAGTTCCCGCTGTTGATGACGGTGTAGCCCTTCAGGGTCACGCCCTTGCAGCAGATCATGCTGATCCCGTGCGGTCCGCGGTAGTGCTCCTCGCCGAACTCGTCGTAGCAGTTTTTGCCGTTGAGCGTCGAGCCCTTTTCTCCTATTATAGCCACGTTTTCGGCTTTGTATGCCCTTATCATGCCGTTGTGCCAGCGCGAGCCGAGCTTGTCGAAGTCAGTGAAGGCGCCCATGTCCTTGTTTCTGATCCACGGACCCTCGCTCAGTTCGCTCCCGTCCACGGGCTCGAGAGTGTCGTTTTTTAAGATGAAGTAGTCGTTTACGTCCCTGCTGCCCTCTATAACGCAGTTTTCCATGAGGTGCAGGGTGACTCTCGATCTCAGCCTGACAGATCTTATCCTGTAAGTGCCGGAGGGGATCCTGACCTCTCCGCCGCCTTCAAGAAAACATTTGTCTATCGCTTTTTGTATGGTCTCGTCGCAGAACGTGCCGTCCTGGGGAAGCTCTCCGAAATCGGCCGCGTCAAAGCAAAGCCTTTCGCTCATCGCCGTTATCCTCTTTTCTCTGTCCTCTATATGGTATCTTCTTTTTTTCATTCTACCATATATTCGCCCATTTTGCAACCGTGACGGGCAAAAACTTTTCTTTTTTTTTCGCATTCCGGTCGCCTTTTTCGATCCGGCGCCTTTGAAGCGGGAACCGCCCCCGCCTCCCGGGAGATCGGAAACGATCGGGTCTCCCGCGGCGGCCGCGCCGGAAAACTTTAAAAAAGAAGTGATCCGGGGCGATGCGCGATCCCGCTTTTCTCCTTCGCGGCCCCGCATTCTTGCCGGGGACCGCCGGGGGACCCGCGGCAAAACCCCGCGGAGTCATCGGCTCCGCGGGGAATTCTTTATTGACTTCAAGCGTTCGTCACGTATACATCTTTGAAATGATCCAGTTGGAGGTCCTCGCCGGGAGGAGTTTCAGAAGCGCCGCGACCGCGTGGTACT
>JAFTEP010000143.1 GCA_017453605.1 Clostridia bacterium | reverse complement strand
GGGACACCGCTATATATTTCTGTTAATCAACAAAGAAAGTGCCGTAAAAAGGCCTTCCCCCTTGGGGGAAGGTGTCTGCGGAGCAGACGGATGAGGGGTCCCCGTAACAAAAACCGCCCCGTTTCTCTCGTCTGAGCCAAAGCGAAGACGAAAGACAAGAAAAAACCCTTCACTCACGGGGTCAAGGGGCGGGATTTCACCCCGCAAAACAAAGTTTTGCGGGGACCCCGCGCCCCTTGCGGATCCCAAAGGCGGAGCCTTTGGCCGCCGGAGGCGTAATAATTCCCCATTCCGAATTCTCAAAACCATTTGCTGTGAGAAAAACGGTTCATAAAAAGAGGGCAAAAAAAGGTGACGAAAAAAAGACGACGAATATGCGAGGGTTTGGCGCGAAAAGGTTGACAATAATTTTTCACAGAGTTTTCCACCGGATGTGAAAAACTCGCCGTAAATACGAGAAAACATAGAAGACCCCGGGAACAGGCCTTTCGGGGAAGAAAAACAGACGATAAATAAACGCTGAATACGGAGAACAAAAAATGGAACTGAATCTCGAAGGACAGAAGATCGAAAACGTTGAGATCGAGAAGGAGATAAAAAGATCTTATCTCGACTACGCGATGAGCGTCATCGTCGGCAGAGCGCTCCCCGACGTGCGCGACGGCATGAAGCCGGTGCACAGAAGGGTGCTCTACAGTATGTTCAAGGACAGTCTGACCCACGACAAGCCGTTCAGAAAGTCGGCGACCACGGTCGGAAACGTCCTCGGACACTACCATCCGCACGGAGACGCGGCGGTCTACGACACTCTCGTCAGAATGGCTCAGCCCTTCTCGCTGAGATACCCGCTCGTTGAGGGACACGGAAACTTCGGCAACGTCGACGGCGACGGCGCCGCGGCGTACCGTTACACCGAGGCGAGGATGAGCCGGATCGCCGACGAGATGCTCGGAGACATCGACAAGAACGTCGTCGACTTCGTCCCCAACTTCGACAACAAGCTCACCGAGCCCACCGTGCTCCCGAGCAGGTTCCCCAACCTTCTTGTGAACGGCTCCGTCGGCATCGCGGTCGGCATGGCGACGAACATCCCGGCTCACAACCTTTCTGAAGTCATCGACGGCACCGTCGCGCTGATCGACGAGCCGGATATGGACGTCCCCTCGCTGATGAACTATATCAAGGGCCCGGACTTTCCGACCGGCGGCATCATCTACGGCACGTCGGGCATCGTCCAGACCTATCTGACCGGGCGCGGCAGGATCAGCGTCAGGGCGAAGCACCACTTCGAGACCCACAACAACCGCACCTCCATCGTCTTCACCGAGATCCCCTATCAGGTGAACAAGTCGGCGCTCGTCGGCTCGATCGTCCAGCTCGTCAAGGACAAGCGCATCGAGGGCATCGCCGATCTCAGAGACGAGAGCAACATGAAAAAGGGCATGAGGATCGTCGTCGAGGTCAAGCGCGACGCGAACCCCGAGATCGTCCTCAACCTTCTGTTCAGGCACACCCAGCTCCAGGACACCTTCGCGGCGAATATGCTCGCGCTGGTCGACAACGAACCGAAGCTTCTGAACCTCAAACAGATCTTAAAATATTACATCCGCCACCAGGAGGACGTCGTCACAAGAAAGTTCAGGTTCGAACTCGACAAGGCGCTCGCGAGGCTCCACATCCTCGAGGGCTATAAGATCGCGATCGACAACATCGAAGAGGTCATAAAGATCATCCGTTCCTCGGCGAGCGTGCCGGGGGCGAAGGCGTCTCTTATGGAGCGCTTCGCTCTCAGCGACGCGCAGGGCCAGGCGATCGTGGAAATGCCGCTCGGAAAGCTCGCCGGACTCGAGGTCGACAAGATCTTAGAGGAAATGCGCCAGAAGCAGGAACTGATAGATCACATCAGGGACGTCCTCTCGGACGAGCAGAAGATCCTGGCGGTCGTCAAGGAAGACCTTCTTGAGATCAAGAAGAAATACGGCGACGAGAGGCGCACCCAGATCGAGCAGGCGGAGGACGACATCCTCATCGAGGATCTGATAGAAAAGCACAAGTGCGTCGTGACCGTGACCGACACCGGCTACATCAAGAGGATCAGGGCGGACCAGTATCAGTCGCAGAACCGCGGCGGCAAGGGCATCAACGCGATGACGACGAAGGAAGAGGACTTTGTCAAGAACATCATCGTCGCCCACTCGCACAGCTGGCTGTTCATGTTCACCTCTCTCGGCAGGCTCTACGTCAAGAAGGTCTACGAGATCCCCGAGGCGGGACGCACCGCCAAGGGCACGAACATCGTCAACATCCTGCCCCTTAGGGAGAACGAGGAGATCAGCGCGTTCATCAGCGTCGCAAAGCTCGACACGGACGAGCTTCTGACGTTCGTCACGCGCCGCGGATACATAAAGCGCACTCCGCTGAGGCTGTTCAGGCACCTGAGGAAGATCGGAGTCAACGCGATCACACTGACCGAGGGCGACAGCCTGCAGAGCGTGACCAAGACCGACGGCACCAAGGACGTGTTCGTCGCGACAAACGACGGCAGGTGCATCCGCTTCGACGAAACTGAAGTCAGCGTCACGGGACGCACCGCGCGCGGAGTTAGGGCGATCAGGCTCAGAGAGGGTCAGTTCGTCTGCGGCACCCTGCTCCTCGACAAGGGCAGCGAAAAGAAGCTCCTTACAGTCACCGCCAACGGCTTCGGCAAGAGAAGCGAGCCGGATTCCTTCAGGGTCTGCCACAGGGGCGGAATGGGCATAACCTGCCACAATCTCTCCGACAAGACCGGAGGACTGGTCGGCATCGCCGCGGTCGAGGACTCCGACGACATCATGCTCATCACCGACAGCGGGATGCTCGTGAGGATCCCGGCGGCCCAGATCTCCGTGATCGGCAGGGCGGCGTCCGGCGTCATCCTCATGAGGACCTCCACCGAGGCGAAGGTCACGGGCTTTGAAGTCGTTGAGGACGACGACGTCGACAGCGTCGAGGTCGAGGAAGCGGACGAAAGCGAGCTCGATTTCGATTCCGAGGCCCTTGACGCGGATGAAGGGGAAGATCCCGAAGACAGCGAGGAAGAGACCGAAGAAACAGAAGGAGAAGGACCGGATACAGATTCCGGAGAAGACGGAGAAGAGCAGTGACTTCATGCCGGCTTATCATCGCCGAAAAAGACGTAGACAAAGAGCTGTCGGCAAAGCTCCTTAAAGAAGCGCTCGAAACGCGCTTCGGGAAAGACGCGGTCCCCGAGATCACAAGATCGCCCTCGGGAAAGCCGGGTTTTGCCGATACGAAGCACGGGTATTTCAGCGTTTCCCACACCGGGAGGTTCTTTCTCGTATGCTTCTCGACCGAGCCGGTCGGCGCGGATATAGAGATCGTCAGAAAGATGCCTCACGCGCGGATCGCCGGAAGGTTTTTCAGCTCCGCGGAGCGCAGGCGCCTTGCCGGAGCCGGAGATCCCGGGCTTGAGTTCTTTAGGATATGGACGAAAAAAGAGGCTCTGGTGAAGCTCAGCGGAGAGGGGCTCTCCGCGCTCGGACGCGCCGACAGCGCGTTCGCGAGCGTCAGGGATATCTCGGACACTCTCACGCGCCTTGCCGGGACGCGCCTTGCCGGAGCGGTCGCTCCGGGCGGTCAGATCGAGTTTGAAGAAGACTGAGCCTTTATGAAGCGCTTTGTAAAAAACGACAGCGGATTCGTCTGCGCCAACTGCGGCAGGACGGTCGAGCCGCTCGGATACTCTTCGCGGGATCACTGCCCGTTCTGCTTATATTCGCTCCACGTCGATGTGCTTCCGGGGGACCGCGCGAATCACTGCGGAGCGCTCCTTCGGCCCGTCTCGGCGTCGCCCGACGCCAAAAAGGGCTTTGTGATCGAATACGTCTGCACGAAATGCGCCGCGCGCCTGCGCTGCCGCGCCGCCCTGTCCGGCGCCCAGCCGGACGACGTCGACCTGATCATCGCCCTGACGGCAAAGCAGGGATAATGCGGAATTCGGAATTCGGAATCTTCTTTAATGCGGAATGCGGAATGCGGAATTCGGAATTATTGCAGTGATGAAGCGTTATATTTTCGTCTTCGCTTTGGCTCAGACGGGGGAAGCGGAGCGAATATGGGATACGGGGACCCCTCATCCGTCTGCTCCGCAGACACCTGTCTCGCTGAGGCTCGGTCTCGCCGCGGCTCTCACAGCCCACCGGGCTGTGATTCACTACCGCGTCGCGCCTTCGGCGCCCCACGGGGGAAGGCCTAAAGAGCGGCACTTTCTGTTCTGACTTAACAAAAAACCGGATT
>JAFTEP010000011.1 GCA_017453605.1 Clostridia bacterium | reverse complement strand
AGTCCCTTGCGGGTCCCAAGGGCAGAGCCCTTGGCGGATTCCAAAGGCGGAGCCTTTGGCGGGTCGAGGGCGGAGCCCTTTGGCCGCCGGAGGCGGCGCCACTCGCGGAGAATATGGACAAAACGCCCGGGGGATCAAAAAGTCGGGCGTTTTTTCTCTTGACAGAGCGGCATATATTGATATAATGGATATAACAAAAAGAAAAGGGGAAAAAAGATGACCGAGATATATTTCTGTTTTGACACTGAGGACTTCACCTCCCCGAAGGCGTGGGACGCCTGCGTAGAGGAGGCGGAGCTTCTGAGAAAGTACGGCGTTAGGGGCAACTTCAACGTCGTGGGCTATCTTGCCCGCGAATGGATCAGAAACGGCAGGATGGACGTTCCGGAGGCGCTGAAGCATCACGACGTCGGGTTCCACTCCCTGAGACATTCCTATCACCCGACTATCTGCGAATACACCGACTTGGAAAACTACGAGGAGGCGAAAAAACTGCTCCTCGAATATGAGTGCGAGGGCATAGGGATGGTCAAAGCCGCGACCGGCAAGCAGTCCTTCGAGTTCGCCTGCCCGCCCGGGATCAGCACGAGCTATGTCGCGATGTACGAATACGCGCGCATGGGGATCCCCCTCTATATTGGCTCGGTCTTCGAGTTCAAGGACGGCAGGAGCGTCCACTTCTGCAACGCCCTGCACACGAACTACGATTTCTATATCGAAAACCTCTTCTACGAGGACCGCTTCTTCAAGTGGCGCGGCGAAAAGATCCCCTACGACCCCAAGACCTTCCTGGATCACATCGCCTCGATGAAGCGCGTGATCCTCGCGACGCACCCGACCAGAGCCTACCACAGCACCTTCTGGGACCTTGTCAACTACAACGGCGAGAACAAACACCCGATGTACGAATGGGAACCGACGCCTCTCAACCCGCCCGAGACCACGAAGCTCTTCTTCGACGAGTTCGAGACCCTCATCCGCGCGCTTCAGGCCGACGGCCGCTTCGAGATCAAGCACATGGATCAGCTCGCCGCTAAGGTCAGAGCCCAAAACGCCGCGAGAGTTATCAAAAAATCCGACCTCGCCTCGGTGCGCGATCAGCTCAGGGAAAAGTTCTGGCAGGTCCGCCTTGAGAGCGGGACCTATTCGATCTCGGACTGCTTTGCCGCCGCCTCACACTTCTGCTTATCGGACGAGCCGTTCTATCCCTGCCCGGTCAGAGGCTTTTTGGAGACCCCGCTCGGCGCGAGTACGCCGGTGACTCTGACTGCCGACGAAGTGCGCCGTCTCGCCGCGGCTTTCCGCCCCGACGCTTTCCTGCCCTCGCACTACCGCGCCGGAGCCAAGGGGATCGGTCCCGCCGACCTTCTGTTCGCTATGCTCGACGTCGCGCTCGGAGCGGACAGCGTTTCCGTCATCCCGCGCCCGCAGATGCCTTCTCTCGAGGGCGACTACGCGATACTCTACCGCCTCAACATGAAGGGCAAGCACTGGGTGCACCGCCCCGACTTCGCCGACGATTTCATCACCGAACGCCTCCGTCTCCAGTCCTGGACCCTCCGCGACGAAGCGTGAGGCCAAAGGGAGAAGCGCTTCGGCAATTAAGAATTAAGAATTAAGAATTAAGATTTTTAAGTTATTGCGGCGGCGGTCATTCGCCGCCGCTTTCGCGCCGGCGAATGGATAGACCCAACGCCCCGGATCGCCGCAAAAATGTGAAAATTTTTCCCGAAAACTATTGACAGAAGACTTGGAATGATGTATCATATAAGATACGCGGCGTATCGCGCCGTCTCTTCTTCCCTTCATGCGAAGGGCTAAAGTCCAAAAGGAGGTGCAAAACAAATGGAAAAACTCACCGGAAAGTACGAAACTATTTTCATCGTCAACGCGACGCTCGAGGATGACAAGATCGCCGCCGTCGTTGAAAAGTTCCGTTCCGTGGTGGAATCTAACGCCACCATCGAGAAGGTCGAGGAGTGGGGCAAGAGAAAACTCGCCTATCCCATCGACTACATGTCCGAAGGCTACTACGTTCTTATCGCCTTTACGTCGGACAGAGATTTCCCGACCGAACTTGACAGGCTTTACAACATCAACGATGCTGTGATCCGCTCCATTATCGTCAAGGTCGAGGAGTAAAAGAGAGGAAAAAATGGCTTCTTTCAACAAAGTCATCCTGGTCGGCAACCTGGGTGCCGATCCGGAGCTCAGACAGACCCCCAACGGAGTCCCCGTGACCAATTTCAGGATCGCGGTCTCCCGCAGGCAATCCAAGAACCAGGAGAATCCGCAGACCGACTGGATCAACGTCGTCTGCTGGAGATCGACTGCCGAATTCGTGGCGAAATATTTCACGAAGGGCAGAGCCATTCTCGTGTGCGGTTCTCTGCAGACCAGAGAATGGACGGACCAGAACGGTCAGAAGCGTTACGCCACCGACGTCGTGGCGGATGAAGTGACCTTCGTCGACAAGAAGCAGGATTCCGCCGGCAACGGCGCATTCAATTCCGCTCCCGCTCCCTACAGCGCCTCGCCCAACGACGCGGCGTTCCAGGAAATGAGCTCCGACGACGATCTTCCCTTCTGATCCTTTGAAAATTCAAATCAAAAAGGAGAATTACCATGGAAAAGACGGAAAAGACGGAAAGAACCGAAACCGTCGTTGTCGATAAGGCAAAGCTCTACAAGAACAAGCGCAAGAAAAAGGTCTGCGCCTTCTGCACCGAGAAGATCGAACACATCGACTACAAAGATTCGATGAGGCTCAGAAAGTTCATTTCCGAGCGCGCGAAGATCCTCCCCAGAAGAGTGACCGGCACCTGCGCGAAGCATCAGAGACAGCTGGCGATCGCCATCAAGCGCGCCCGTCAGATCGCTCTCCTTCCCTACGTCAGCGACTGATCGTCCCGACGCTGACAGAGAATAATTAAGGAAGGAGAAACAAAGTGCAAGTTTTAGAGCTCATACTCTGCATCCTCCTGCTCATCATCGGCGTCGTGCTCATCGTCGTCGTGCTCATGCAGCAGGGCAAGTCGAAGGGTCTGTCCGGCACCATCGCCGGCGGCGCGGACACCTTCTTCGGCAAGACCAAAGGCAAATCCAAGGACGCGGTCCTCTCAAAGGTCGCGGCGATCCTTTCGGTCGTCTTTGCGCTCATAGTTCTGCTCGTCTACATCATCTCCGACAAACCCTCGTCGGGCAATAATCAGGCGGGCACTACCGAGACTCCGGCTGTCACGACTTCCGAGGCCGTCACCACCGAACAGGCTTTGACCGCCGCCGAGACTCAGCCCGAGACCGGCGAAGCCGTCACCTCCGAAGCTCCGGCAACGTCCGGCGAAGCGACTACTTCCGAGGTCGAGACCGGCGAAGCTGTCACCGCTGAAGCCGCCGTCACTTCCGAGGCTGCCGAATAAAAGAATATCGCTTTCTTTGAGACCGCCGCAGTTTCTGCGGCGGTCCCCTTTTGCCCGCTGAAAAAAAGCGCTCTGAGGACACTTTTTAATCTTTTCTTGCGCCGGAAAAGAAAAAGTAGTATAATTGCAGGGGTAATGATATATAAGAGGTGACGGGGATGAAATTTGTTTTTCCGATCGACGGCGACGTGCTGAACCGCTCCGAGGGCAGGACAGAGGGCGCTCTTCTCTGTATAAAAGTGAAAATCGAGGCGCCCGAGGGTTCTTCGCCCACGGTGAACGGCGTTCCCTGCCGCTTTGAGGACGGCTTTTTCACCGCCGAGGTGCCGATAGAAAAAAAGACCGCGCTCGAGGCGCGCTGCGGCGGCGAGACCGAGCGGATCACCGTCTACCGTTTCGACGACGCGTGGATGAAATACCGCCTGGCGCTCGACGACGTGATAATCTCCCTGAGGGAGATCGCCGAAAGCCGCCCGGCTTCGATCTTCGACCATCCGTTTTTCGGCTTCTTCCGGGAGCTGAACGCCGTCTACGGCACGAAGACGCATTTCAATATATACTACACGGACGAAGACGGCTTCGATCTCAGAAGCTTCCCGTCGGATTACAGAAAAGAGTTCGACGCGGCGCACTCCTGGATGAGGCTCACCTTCCACGCGAGGGCCGACAAGCCCGACCGCATATACAGATTTGCGCCCTACGACGAGATGTATTCGGACTTCCACCTCGTCAACAACCAGATCGTCCGCTTCGCCGGCGACCGCGTGTGGCGCACCGCCGCGAACGGACTGCACTTCGCCGAGACCACGCGCCCCGGTTCGCGCGCGCTCAGAGACTGCGGGAGCGATATCCAGATCGGATATTTCATCTTCGACAAAATCGGCGATCCCGCCGTCGCCTACTACTTCGACCGCGAACAGACTTCCCATCTCGCGACGCGCGACTTCTGGATCGACCGCGACGAAAGGATAATCTTCTCGCGCGACAAGCTGGTCCTCGATCAGCACAAGCCCGATGAGATCCCCTCGCTTCTTGACAGGATGTGCGAGACCTGCCCCGAGGGCACGGGGACTATGAACTTTGTCACTCACGAACAGTATTTTTCCAAGAAGACGAAATACTATCTTCCCGACCAGAAGGAGCGCGTTCTCGCCGCGATCCGCTGGTCGACAGAAAAGGGCTACTCCCCCTGCTTCATCAGCGACGTCGCCGGAACGGATATGATATGAAATCCTTAAGTGCTCCCGTCAGCCGTTTTTGATATACCGCGAGCCTTTTGAATTTCCGATCTTCTTTATCAGTCCGTCTTTGACCATCCTGCCGAGGACCGCTTCGACGGTCGTCGGGCTTATATCGGGATGGATCGCGCAGATCTCGGCTTTTGAGAGCGGCGTCAGGCTTCCCAGGACCGCCGCTTCGACCCGCGACGTCTTTGAGATGCGCTTTCCCTCCGAAACGGCGAAGCGCTTGTCGAGCTCCTTATAGCACATATAGAGAGTAGAAAGAAAGTTTTTCACGAACGGGATATAGTCGTTTCTGTTCGTTTCCCAACCCGCCGAAGACTTTTGAAGCGCCTCGTAGTAAAGATCCTTGTATTTGTTTATCTGTTCTTCAAAGGAAACGTATTTTCCCGCGTCGAAACCGTTCCTATAGAGCAAAAGAAGCGAAAGAAGCCTTGACACCCTCCCGTTTCCGTCTCTGAACGGGTGGATGCACCGAAAGTCGAGAATGACGCACGGGATCAGCAGGAGCTGATCGACGTTCGGATCGGAGCAAGCTTCGAGATACGCGAGTTCAAGCTGTTCCATGGCGGCTTTCGTTTCTGCCGCCGGAACGGGCCGGAAACGGACGTGTCTGGTCCCGTCGGGAGCGGTCTCGACAATCACGTTGTCATTTTTTTTGTATTTTCCGGCAAGCTCGTCCCCGCACGGAGTCATAATGATCTCGTGGATCAGAAGTATATCTCTCTCGCGGAAAGCGAGGTTTTCGTGCCGGGTGTGTATCAGCTCCAGCGCGTCTCTGTACCCGGCGATCTCCGCTTCGTTCCGGTTCAGCGGAGCGCTTTTTTTGCCGACGATGGCCTCGATCCTGCCGTCGCCCGTCACGATGCCCTCGATGGCGTTCGAGCTCTTTACGGAGCTGATCTTAGCGGAGTATTCGAGTTCGGTGAATATTTTCGCGTGATTTTTTTTTCTCATCTGCGCCGCCGTGCGCAGGGAGTAAATATTTCCCGTGATGCCTATTAAATTCGCGGGCAGAAGCCCGGTGTCAAGGAAAGAATAATCAAATTTTCTCATATCCGTTATACCCGCCTTTGTTTTCTGCATATTATTATACCGCAAAATATGCAGATAATCAAGTTTTCAAAAGGATTTTCTGCATATAGTTTATAAAATTATATGCAGAAAAAAGGCCGGAACGCGCAAAAAGCGTTCCGGCGGAGTGTTCGGTTTTACGGTTTGTTAATGAATTGTACTTGACCGGTTTTGTGTTTTGGGGTAAAATATTCGCGAGGTGAAAAGAATGGGCAACCTTGAGATCGTTCTTTACGGCGCTCTTATCCTGCTTGTCATACTGTCGCTCGTCGCGAGCTTCAGGGTGAAGTCGGTCTTCAAAAAATATTCAAAAATACCGTCGCTGCGCGGATTCACCGGCGCCGCGGCGGCGCGAGCCGTTCTCGATTCAAAGGGGCTTTACGGCGTCGCGGTATCTCAGACCTCGGGCGAGCTGACGGATCACTTCGATCCCCGGACGAACACCGTCTATCTGTCGGACTCGGTCTACGGCGCCGCTTCCAGCGCCGCGGTCGGAGTGGCGGCGCACGAGGCGGGCCACGCGATCCAGCACGCCGAGGAATACGCCCCGATGAAGCTCAGAAGCGCCATCCTCCCCGTCGCGAACTTTACCTCGCGCTTCGCGCCGTATCTTGTTATCGGCGGCATCCTGCTTTCGGCCTACGCCGAGAAGCTGATCGTGATCGCGTATATCGGGCTCATCGGCTACGCCGCGGCGGCCCTGTTCCAGCTTCTGACCCTCTTCGCGGAGTTCGACGCCTCGTCCCGGGCTCTTGTCTGTCTGCAGAGCGAGGGGATAGTCGACAGCGAGTCGCTTTCCGGCTCCAAAAAGGTGCTCAGAGCGGCGGCGATGACCTACGTCGCGGCACTCGCGACGAGCGTCGTTCAGCTTTTGCGTATGCTTTTGATCGTCATGTCGTCCGACAGCAGGCGAAGACGCTGAGGAGAAAGGCTCTCCGGCACGGGGGCGGAAAAACTCTTTCCGTCGAGGTAATAAAGCGGGCTTTCGGGCGGATAGTGCAGGGTCAAAGTGTGCGACCAGAGCGCCTGATGACTGAAGCCGAGCTGGTTTTTTCCTCCCGTGCGGGCGTATTTCCCGTCGCCGACCAGCGGATGGCCCGCGTGTGAAAACTGCGCGCGGATCTGGTGCGTGCGCCCGGTCAAAAGCCTGACCTTCACGAGAGAGACGTCGGGCGACTTGAAATATTCGACAAGCTCATATTCGCATATCGCCGTCAGCGCGCCCTTCGTCGGGGCGTCGAAAACGCTGACGGTGTTTTTTTCGCTGTCTTTTTTCAGGTAGTTTACAAGCTTTCCCGATTCGTGAGTTTTTCCGTGCGCGAGCGCGAGATAGGTCTTCTCGAAAAGCCTGTCCCTTATCGCCGCGTCGGTCTCTCTCAGCGCTTCGGCGCGTTTGGCGCAGATCACCAGTCCCCCGGTGTTGCGGTCGATGCGGTTGCAGAGCGCGGGAGAAAACGAGTTCTCGTTTTCGGGATCGAACTCTCCCTTTTCGAAAAGATACGCTCTGATGACGTCGGTCAGAGTGCCGTTTTTCTGCTTTTCGTCGGGATGACAGCTCATCCCCGGCCTCTTGCATACGATCAATATGTTTTCGTCCTCGAAGACGACGTCCGGCTTCTCTTTGACGGCGTCGATCGGCGCTTTTTCGCCGAAAAACTCGTCCGCGAACCACAGCTTCACCTCGTCGCCCTCTTTGAGGACGGTCTCGGGGCGAGCGCGGCGCGAATTTAACTTGACGGCGTTCTTTCTTATCCCTTTATACAAAAGCGAGGCGGGCAGGCCTTCGGTGACCTTGAAAATGAATTTGTCGAGCCTCTGTCCGGCGTCGTTCGGGTTTATTACGTAAACCTTCATTCTGTCTTCTCCGGAGGGACGGCGACGAGCCTGTTGATGTTTTTTCCCTGAGAGACGAAGTTAGATTCGTATTCGGTCATCACGTCGTCCTCTCTCTGCGCCTTCGCGTGGAGGTCGCGCTCCGATCCAATAAGCCGCCAGCCGCATAGATCGAGCTGTTCGAGGGAAAAATCAAACAGACCGTCGTTGTCGGTCTTCATCACGAGTTCTCCCCCGGGCTTTAATATCCTTTCGTACAGAGCAAGAAACGGCGGGGCGGTCAGGCGCCTTTTCGCATGGCGCTTTTTCGGCCAGGGGTCCGAGAAGTTTAAATAGACTTTTTCGATCTCGCCGTCGCCGAAGCTTCCGGTCACGCCCGAGGCGTCGCCGAGGATGAAGATCAGGTTTTCGACTCCCGAGGCCTTCGCCTTTTCGGTCGCGAGCATTATGACGTCCGGCACTCTTTCGACCGCGACGAAGTTCACGTCCGGGTATTTTTGCGCCATCCCGACGGCGAACGCGCCCTTGCCGCAGCCGATCTCAGCGCGCACCGGAAGATCGCCCCTGCCGTCCGAACGGCGCGAGGCGAAAAAATCGCTCCATTTGCCCTGCTTTTCCTCTCCCGCTTCCGTCAGAAGCGAGCTGCAGGCTTCAAGCCGGTCGTCGAGGTGTTTTTTCTTTCTCATTCTCATATCGGACTGCTCCTTAATTCCTTAATAATGTTGCTTTCGGCGTTCAAAGGGCTCCGCCCTTTGACCCCGTGAATTGTGGGATAGTTCGGAGTGCGGAGTTGATGAAAGTTCGGAGTGCGGAGTTGTTGCATCTTGCGGCGTCGGGTTTTCGTCTTCGCTTTGGCTCAGACGGGGGTGACGGAGTGGTTTTTGCTTCGGGGACCCCTCATCCGTCTGCTCCGCAGACACCTTCCCCCAAGGGGGAAGGCCT
>JAFTEP010000142.1 GCA_017453605.1 Clostridia bacterium | reverse complement strand
TCTACTCAGACGGACTGAGCGTCATCGAGAACCTCTACGTTGCGGTCGAGGAGGTCGGCGGCATCCACGGCAGGAACAGGCTGATGGTCAACTCGCTTCTAGACATCATCGTTTTCGGCAGGAACGCCGGCAGGAACGCGGGCGCGAAGTCGAAGACCATCGAAAAGACCGGCGCTCTGACTCTCGATCACGTCGAGGCGTTCAAAAAGCAGCTCGACGAGGCGGGCATCGTCACCGACGTCGTCAGCCCCAAGCTGCTCCCGACCTACACCCACGGCAATCCCGACATCACCAAGATGCCTTTCTGAGGAGGCGAGATAAATGGCGTTTTCTCTCGCCGGAGCGGCCGTCCTCTCGGTCACGGTGTTCATCATCGCCGCCGTCGGCTACGCCCTCGGCAGGATCACGATCAAGGGCGTTTCCCTCGGCACGGCGGGCGTTTTCATCGTCGCCCTGCTGTTCGGAGCCTTCTTCCCGAACTACGTCAGCGACGCTCTCAAGGTCAAGATCGGCGAAGAGGCTGTGACCTACGGGTCCCAGGCGCTCAAGATCGTCGAGAACCTTGGACTCGTGTTTTTCGTCACGGCGGTCGGGTTTATCGCAGGTCCGAATTTCTTTAAGAATTTCAAGAAAAATTATAAGTCTTACGTGCTTCTCGGCGTCATCATCATCCTCGTCGGCGGGCTGAGCTGCCTCGGCTGCTACTACGTCGGCAGAGGCTTCGAGGGCGACAACGCGGAGTTCGTGGCAATGCTCGTCGGCCTGCTTTCCGGCTCGCTGACCAGCACTCCCGCCTTTTCCGCTGCCAAGGACACCGTTCAGCCGGTCTATGAGAACGCGGTCTCCGTCGGTCACGGGATCGCCTATCTGTTCGGCGTCATCGGCGTCGTGCTCTTCGTCCAGCTCATTCCCAAGCTCACGAAGGCCGATATGGAAGAGGAGCGCAGGAAGATCACGATAGTCGACACCGGCGCCAAGAAGAAGTACGAGGGCAAGCTCGTCAGCATGGATAAGTTCGGCTTTATGCCGTTCGCGGTCGCGGTGGTGCTCGGCATCCTCGTGGGCTCCGTTAAGTTCTTTAACTTCTTTTCGCTCACCACAACCGGCGGCACGCTGATCGTTGCGCTGATCCTCGGCCACTTCGGCAGGATCGGCAAGCTCAATATCACGCCCGACAAGAAGACTCTCGAGGTCTTCCGCGAGCTCGGACTGATGCTCTTCCTCGTCGGCGCAGGCGTGGCGGGCGGGATCAGCTTCGTCAAGTACTTCAAGGCGGTGTATTTCGTCTACGGAATCGTTATGACGATCCTCCCGATGATCGTGGGCTTCCTCTTTGCCAAGTACGTTCTGAAGCTCAGTCTGCTCAACAACCTCGGCTCTATCACCGGCGGCATGACCAGCACTCCGGCCCTCGGCACTCTGATCAACGTCTCGGGCACCGACGACGTCGCGAGTGCCTACGCCGCGACTTATCCCGTCGCTCTCATCGCGGTGGTTCTGGTCTCGCAGCTCATCATCACGGTGTTCTCGTAACGCCGCTTTGACTCAGGCGATTTATTCCCGTCTCCCCGGATTTTTCCGGGGAGATTTTTCTTTCGCGGACGTATTATTTTTCCCGATACCGTCGGGCGCAAAAAATCATTCTCCGAAAGCCGTTGGAAATCAAAAAAAATATTGACATTTCGCTCAAAATAATGTATATTTACATTATTCAGGATAAGGGGCAGGATATCTTCTGTCAAGCGATGTCCCGCGTCCTGAAAATCAGCTTTTTTCGGAGGTAGACGGATGACCGAAAAGGGTGCGTCTTCCGATGTTCTTCTCAGGCTCGCGGATCTTTGCAAGTCTTTCGACAATGAGAAGATATTGAAGAATGTCAACCTGTCAATCAAGGACAAAGCGTTCGTCACGCTTCTCGGGCCCTCGGGCTGCGGGAAAACGACCATTCTCAGGATCATCGGGGGCTTTGAGACTCCGGATTCCGGCGAAGTCATCTTCGACGGCGAGTGCATCAACCAGGTGCCCGCCTACAAGCGCCCGATCAACACGGTTTTTCAGCGATACGCGCTCTTCCCGCATTTGAACGTTTTTGAAAACGTCGCCTTCGGCCTGCGCATAAAGAAACTTCCGAAGCAGGAGATCACCCAGAAGGTCAAAAAGATGCTGGCTCTCGTGGACCTCAAGGGCTACGAGAACAGGCCGGTCGCAAAGCTTTCCGGCGGTCAGCAGCAGAGGGTCGCGATCGCGAGGGCTCTTGTCAATATGCCGAGAGTGCTGCTTCTGGACGAGCCGCTGGGCGCGCTCGATCTGCAGCTCAGAAAGGATATGCAGCTCGAGCTGAAAAACATACAGAAGCAGGCGAACATCACCTTCCTTTACGTCACCCACGATCAGGAGGAGGCGCTTACCATGTCCGACGTGATCGTCGTCATGAAATCGGGCACCATCCAGCAGATCGGTTCTCCTCAGGATATATACAACGAACCCGCCAACGCTTTCGTCGCCGATTTCGTCGGCGAAAGCAACATCCTCAACGGCGTTATGGAGCGCGACCTTTCGGTCAGCGTCCGCGGTCACGAGATCGAATGCGTCGACGTCCGTCCCGATTCACGTCCTGAGGTCGACGTCGTCATCCGCCCGGAGGATATCGTCATCGGAGCGCCCGGAGAGGGCTTCGCGGACGGCATGGTCGAAAGCTGTCTTTTCAAGGGAGTCCACTTCGAGATCACCGTCAACGTCGAGGGCATGATCTGGCTCGTCCATTCGACCCAGAGCGCCGAAGTCGGAAACACCGTCTCGATGAAGGTCGATCCCTTCAACGTCCATATAATGAAAAAGATGTACTCGCCCGACATCAACCAGATCGTCGCCGAGGTCGTCGACGTCTACGAAGAAAACGGCGAAAAGTTTGCCGAGATAAAGGTAGAAGATAAAAAGTACGATATCTCGACTCCGATCGCGCTCGAGGCCGGAGACACAGTCAGCGTGAAGCTTTCGCCCGACGATTTCACGGTCGTCGCCTGCGACGAGGGCGATTTCAACGCCTATCTCGACAGCATCATCTGGAAAGCCGATCACTATGAACTGCTTTTAGAGACCTCCGAGAGAAAATATCTCGTTTTCAAATCCAACGACGAGCAGGCGGGCACGAACGTCGGAATGGAACCCGACTTCTCGAAGGCGGTCGTCACTCTCGTCAAAAAGGGCGGTGAGAACGCCAAGTGAGATCGAAACGCATCGGCTATCCCTACACTCTGTGGATGGCAGTGTTCGTCGTCGTACCGCTTCTCATGGTGATCTGGTATTCCTTCACCGACAGCAGCGGAGCTTTCACTTTCTCAAACTTCACCAAGCTCGCAGGGAGCGAGGTGCTCATAGGCTCGTATCTGGACAGCCTTAAGATCTCTCTGATCTCGACAGCGATCTGTCTTGTCATCGCCTACCCGTTCAGTTACTTTATGACAAAGATCTCCGTCTCCGCGCAGAAGGTCGTCAACATGCTCGTGATGCTCCCGATGTGGATGAACTTCATCCTCCGTATTTGCGCGTGGATGATGATCCTCCAGAAGGACGGCATCCTTTACGGCATCCTTTCGGTTCTCGGCTTCGGCGGCGCGCTCAAGGACGGCATCTACGGCGAGACCGCGGTCGTCATCGGCATCGTCTACAACTTCCTGCCCTTCATGATCCTGCCGATCTACACCACTATGGCAAAGATCGACAAGTCTTTGATAGAGGCGGGTCAGGATCTCGGCTGCAGCGGGATGAGAGTTTTGTCCCGCGTCGTGTTCCCGCTGAGCATCCCGGGCGTCATCACCGGGATCACGATGGTCTTCGTCCCCGCGGCGAGCACCATCGTCATCAGCCAGAGGCTCGGAAACTTCAATATGCTCGGCGATACCATCGAAGGCTACTACAAGGGTCAGGGCGCGGATATGCACTTCGGCTCGACTCTGTCTCTCGTGCTGATGGTCGTCATTCTCATAAGCATCGCGGTCATAAACCGTTTTGACAACGGCGAAGACCTTGCGGTCGTCTGAGGGGGTGAGGGCATGAAAAAAGCTTTCGGCGGCATATATATGGCGCTCGTGTTCCTCTTTTTGTACTTCCCGATCGCCGTTATGCTCTTCTTCTCGTTCAATTCGAACACGAAGCTGATAACAGTGTTCGAGGGCTTCACTCTTTCGAACTACACCTCTTTGTTCGACAACTCCGAACTGATGGAGGCGCTGTTCAACACGCTCATCATCGCCGCGCTCTCCTCCGTCATTTCCTGCGTGCTCGGCACGGTCGGCGCGATCGCGGTCTTCAACAAGAAGGGTTTCAGAAAGAGGCTCTACACCAACGTTTCCAACCTTCCGATCATCAACCCGGAGATCGTCACCGGCATCTCTCTGATGCTGCTGTTCGTCTTCATTTTCGGAAACGGACTCGGGATGCACACGGTGCTTCTGGCGCACGTCGTCTTCAACACTCCCTACGTCCTGCTCAACGTCCTGCCGAGACTCCGCAAGATGAATATGAATATGTACGAGGCGGCGCTCGATCTCGGATGCCGTCCCGCGGGAGCCTTTTTCAAGGTGGTCCTGCCGGAGATCTTCCCGGGTATTTTCGCCGGATTCCTGATCGCCTTCACCTATTCGGTGGACGATTTCATCATCAGCTATTTCACCGGCGGCACCTTCCAGACACTGTCCGTTTTCATCAACAACTCTCTCAAGAAGGGCGTCAAGCCCTGGATGCTTTCGATGTCGGGTCTCATCTTCGTGATCGTTCTGGTGATCCTCATCATCATGAATGTGCGCGATTCGAGGGCGGAGAAAGCCAAAGCGAGAGCGAAATTCTGAATAAATAAAAATAAATAAAGTGAGGTAGAAAATTGAAAAAGTTCTTGTCATTCGTTCTTGTTCTCGTCATGCTCGCCGGCGTCTGCGCGTCGTTTGTCTCCTGCGCCGACGATCCGAACACCGTCGTCGTCTGCAACTGGGGCGAGTATATCAGCGACGCCGACGATCCCGAAGACAGCCGCATCTTCAACGTCATAAAGAAGTTCGAGGAAGAGACCGGCATCAAGGTCAAGTACGTCACCTGCGAGACCAACGAGGAGCTCTACTCGACGATGAAAGCGGGCGGCGTCGCCTACGACGTCATCTTCCCCTCCGACTATATGGTCCAGAAGATGATAAACGAAAATATGGTGCAGAAGCTCAACTTCGACAACATCCCCAACTATAAGAACGTCAGCACCAGTGAAGGCGAACTTCCGTCGTTCAAGGATATGTACTACGATCCCGACAACGCCTACACCGTCCCGTATTTCTGGGGCACGGTCGGCATCATCGTCAACACCAAGCTCTACAACGGAGACTGGGAATCCCTGACCTGGGACGATCTGTGGACCGACGAATATCCCAATCAGATCCTGATGTTCAACAATCCCAGAGACGCTTTCGCCGTTGCTCTCAACAAGCTCGGCTATTCGATGAACACCACCGACGAGAATCAGATCAGACAAGCCGCCGCCGAGCTCAAGAAGATGAAGTTCAACTACGTCATGGACGAATTCTTCCAGATCGTGCCGGAAAACCGCGCCGTCCTTTCGGTCTACTACGCCGGCGACTATCTTGACGTTGCTTCCGACAACGAGGATCTGGAATTCGTCAGACCCGAGAGCGGAGTCAACATCTTCAACGACGTCATGTGCGTGCCCTCCAACGCGAAGCACAAGGAGAACGCCGAGAAGTTCATCAACTTCATGCTCAGGGAGGACGTCGGTCTCGCCAACGCTCTCGCCCTCGGCTACTCAACTCCCAACACCGCCGTCTACGCCAAGCTTGACGAAGACATCAAAGAGGACGAGGTCGCCTATCCCGCCTCCATCCCCTCGACCTGGGAGCGCTTCGAGGCGCTTCCCGAGAAGACGGACAAACTGATCCAGGATCTCTGGCAGGAGATCCTGATCTCGAACAAGTAAAAAGGATTTCGCGCCTGCCGCCTTTAAGCGGCAGGCGCGGCTTTGCCCGGCAGCGCCGTTTTTCTTTCGCGGTCCGTTTTTTTACGGAGCGTCGTCCGAATTGAAGCCCCTGACTCTGCCGCGGGAGTTCGCGTAGTAGTCTCCGGCGCCGATCCCGCTGCCGTCACCCTCGCGGACGGTCAGTTCTTCAGCCGGATCCGCCGGATCGGGCAGGTTTTCGGGCGGAAAGTTCATGCACGAAGTCAGAAGAGGGCAGACGCAGAGCAAAGCTATTATAAGCTTCTTCATCACAATTTCCGCTGTCTGGTGATTTGCGGGTCGCGCGGGCGATCCCCGCGAAAGTTATTTTTCCCCGTTCGCGCCGGATAAAAATATCAAATCGCGCCAGCGGCGGAAAAGTCAGGCAATAGAGAAAAAATATGAAAAAATCAAAGCTCTCCAAAAAAACAGTCGCCGCGCTCCTGTTTGCCGCGGTCGTCGTTCTGACGGCCCTGTGGTTCTCTTTCAGAAGCGGCCGGACAAAAAACGATTCCGTGACCTTCGACAGGCTCCCGGGGATCTCGGGCGATCCGACCTTCACGGTCGCCGAACTTCTTCTTCTGAGAGAAAATTCCGATCCTCTCGTTCTCTTTTCGGTGACCTCAGAAAACGATCCTTCTCTCGCGCCGAAGCTCACCCGGCTCCTCTCGTCGTACGGCTATCTTTTGGCAGATCCCGACAGCGTCTCGGCGGACGCGGTGAGGATCAGTTTCGCATACGGCGAGACGTCTGCTGCGGCACTGGAGGTGCGCGCCGACTCGAGCGTCACCGTCTTCGGCTCCTTAGACAGCGTCACCTACCGCGCCGTGAACCGCGAGGGAGTGACCGAAAGCCTCTATACCGCTCTCAGCCGCCTTATCACCGAAGGATAAAGAGAGTATATTATCCGCTTGAAAAAGCTCCGTTTACCGGCTCTTTCCCGGAAGCGGAGCTTTTGTGTATTCGCTTTTTTTGATTGTGATATTTTTATAAAATTGTAATAAAATCTTAAACTGCTTGACTTTTGGGAGCTTCGGTGTTATACTTTTATCTAAATTCCGTGATATTATTAAAAATTCCGGCGAATCCGGACGCCTCGTGACCGAGCGCGTCGGATCACGCCGGAAGAACTGTGACCTGATCGGAGAAAGGATATAATTGATGTTTGAAGCGCTGAGCGTAAGAGAGCTTTTTGATCTTGAAAAAACCGTCGCCGCGAAACTTTTTTCGGGCGTGAACTATCCCTGGGAGGTCCTCGACAAGATCGGGGACTTCATCGCCGTTCTCGGACCCGAGCTTGAAAGATCGGGCTTCAGAAGAGCGGGAGAAAACGTGTGGATCGCACCTGACGCAAAGGTCGCGCCGAGCGCCTCGATAGGCGGCCCCTGCATCATCGACAGCGGAGCCGAGATCCGCCACTGCGCGTATATCCGCTCCAAGGCGATCGTCGGAAAGAACGCCGTGGTCGGCAATTCCGTCGAACTGAAAAACTGCGTGCTCTTCGACGGCGTTCAGGTCCCGCACTTCAACTACGTCGGCGATTCCGTGCTCGGATTCAAGGCCCACATGGGCGCGGGGAGCGTGACCTCCAACGTCAAGAGCGACAAGACCAACGTCTGCGTGAAGACTCCGGAGGGCGTCATTGAGACCGGCAGGCGCAAGCTCGGCGCGATGCTCGGCGACTTCGTTGAAGTCGGCTGCAACAGCGTCCTCAACCCGGGCACCGTGCTTTCAAGGCGCGTGACGGTCTATCCGACCTCCTGCGTCAGAGGCTTCGTGCCGGAAAACAGCATATTCAAGACCGGCGGCGTCATCGCCGCCAAGCGTTGAATCATATTTTTATAAAATCGAAAGGGAACGATTCATTATGGGAAGACTATTCGGAACAGACGGTGTCAGAGGGATCGCGAACACGGAACTGACAAACGAACTCGCGATGGAGATCGGCAGGGCGGCGGCGGTCGTCCTCACTGACGGAAGCAGGCGCAGATGCCGCTTCGTCGTCGGAATGGACACGAGGCTTTCTTCAAAGATGCTGTGCTTTGCGATCAGCGCAGGTCTCTGCTCGGTCGGAGCTGACGTCATCATCCTCGGCGACATCCCGACTCCCGCGGTCGCGTATCTCGTCGGCAAATACAAGGCGGACGCCGGTGTCATGATTAGCGCGTCCCACAACTCGGCGGAGTTCAACGGCATCAAGATCTTCAGCGGCGACGGCTTCAAGCTCCCGGACGCCCTCGAGGAGAAGATCGAGGAGATCGTCCTCGATCAGCACGGGGTTTCGGACAGAGCAGTCGGAAGCGACGTCGGCAAGGTCGATTTCTGCGCGACCGCCGTCAAGGACTACGTCGATCACGTCAAGAGCACCGTTCTTTATTCTCTCGACGGCATCAAGGTCGCGGTCGACTGCGCCAACGGGAGCGCGTCGGTCAGCGCGAAAAAGCTCTTCGAGGACCTCGGAGCCGACGCGACGATCATCAACTGCACTCCGGACGGCACCAACATAAACCGCGACTGCGGCTCCACCCCCATCGAGGGTCTGAAAAAGGTCGTCGTGGAGGGCGGATTCGACGCCGGGGTCGCCTTCGACGGAGACGCCGACAGATGCCTGTGCGTCGACGAAAAGGGCGAGCTCATCGACGGCGACCACGTCATGGCTATCTGCGCGCTCGATATGAAAGAGCGCGGCAGGCTCAACCGCAACACCGTCGTCGGCACAGTCATGACAAACCTCGGCTTCATAAAGTTCTGCGAGGAAAACTCTCTCAAATTCATCGCCACGAAGGTCGGCGACCGCTTCGTTCTTGAAGAGATGCTCCAGGAGGAGTATTCCTTCGGCGGCGAGCAGTCGGGACACCTTATTTTCTCGGATTTTGCCACCACCGGCGACGGTCAGCTCACCGCGGTCCAGCTTCTGAGCCTGATGCGCCGCACAGGGAAGAAGCTCTCGGATCTTGCTTTTGTGATGAAGAGCTATCCTCAGAAGACCATCAACGTGCGCGTCACCGCGGACGGCAAGATCTCGTTCTACACCGAACCACAGATCAAGGCGGCGATCTCCGAAGCCAAGAAGGAGCTCGGCTCCGAGGGCAGGATCGTCGTGCGTCCCTCCGGCACGGAGCCTCTGATAAGAGTCATGGTCGAGGGCGAAGACGATCAGCAGATAACGCGCGTTGCGGAGAGCGTCGCCGAAGTCATAAAAGAGCGCATCGGCGCATAATATCCCCGGCAGAATTAAAGCCGCGTCCGAATGCCGAGTGTTCCAAAGGACACTCGGCAAATGATGAGTTCCGCTCGCGCGGAACATGATGAGCGCTTTCGCGCATGATGATCGGTTTCGCCGAATGATGAGCGCCTTCGGCGCATAAAGCGGAACTCATCTCATCATTTTGCGGTGAAACCGCAAATCATCATTGCGACCGCAGGGAGCATCATCATTTGCCCGAAAGGGCAAACATCATTCATTTTTGACGTTTGGCACACAAACGTCCTGCTTGCAGGAGAATGCGACAAAAATACCGACTGAACAAGGATTGATTTTCTTCATTCAGCCGGTATTTTTTTATCTGTCCTTTAGAGCGCCACGCGAAAGGGCGCGGCTTTTGAGCGTTATTTGTAATATTCTTTATCATTCGCTTTCCCACATTCCGACCTGTTTGAGAGCGCTCTCGAGAGAGTCGGGATCGTCGAACAGAGAGGCGGTCATTACGGAGCAGACGTCGGCGTTCGGCTTTATCAGCCATTTTCCCGAGACGTTTTTCAGCTCGAACGAGGCGATCATCTCCGCCGTGTCGGGCGGATCCAGAGCTATCTCCTGCACGATGCGGTCCTCGACGTATGCTCTCGTGTCGGGGTATTCTGTCCCGTTGAGCCCGGCGGCGACGAAAGCCTGATAGAGCCCTCCGTAGACGGAGGTGAGAAAATCCTTTCCGTTGAGAAGCCTGACGTAGCTTCTCACCTGCGCCGTGTCGGAAGCGATCTCGCAGAAAGTGAGCTTGTATTGCATTATCGACCCTGAGTACCTGAACAGCAAAGAGACGGAATCCGCGCTCAGTCCGACAGTCTGATAGAGTTCGAACTGTCTGTCGTCCATCCCGAAAAAGAAAACTTCGTTTTCATCTATCAGGATATAGTCCTCCGCCTTGTCGAAATCGCCCTCCTTGAGCGCGTCGAGAAAAGCGGCGACGGTCTCTTCGGGCTCGCTGAGGGGAGTCGTTTTTTTATTTTCTTTGCATCCTCCCGCGGCAAACGCGGCGATGATCACGAGAGCGGCAAGAAGCGCTTTTAAACTTTTCATTTCAGCTCCCATATACATTTTCTCGGGCATTTTTCGGCGCAGATCCCGCAGCCCGAGCAGAGCGCGGGGTCGATCGCCGCGGCGTTTTCGGAAATACTGATCGCGTTTTCGGGGCAGGCTTCGCGGCAGATCCCGCAGCCGTCGCAGCCCGCCGTGCAGTGGAGCCGCGTCGAAGAAGAGTCCTCGGAGGAAACGCATCCGACCCAGTACTGCGCGTTTCTCGGGATCAGAGTGATGAGCTGCTTCGGGCAGGCGGCGAGGCATTTGCCGCAGCCGTCGCAGCGGCGGAAGTCTATCGCGGCGAGCCCGTCGATGATCTCTATCGCCCTGTTAGGGCACGCCGCCGCGCAGTCTCCGAAGCCCTCGCAGGAAAACGGACAGCTCCTGCCGCCTCCGACGACCGCCGCCGACGCACAGTCGGGCGAGCCGTCGTAAATGTGCCGCGTCGCGCAGAAGCTCTTCGTTCCGCCGCACATCACCTGCGCCCTGAGCGCGCTGTCGGAAGACGATTTTTTGATATTCTCGACGTTCTTTGAGTTTTTCGCAAACAGCGAACGGAAGTCCGCGACGTATTCGCGGTGTCTCTTGACCGCTCCGTCTACGCCTTTCCTGCCCTTTCCGAAGGGGACCGGCGCCGTCAGGTATTCTATCAGCGGCGCGAAAAGATTTACCGCGCATACTGCGGCGAACGGCGCCCCGGCAAAGCCGGTCACTCTGCGCAGAACAAAGCAGAGCATCGCCGCAAGAGCTCCGCTGACAGCCCTGCCGGTATCGGTCGCGGGAGAGGTCACGGGATCGGTCAGAACAAAGCAGGCGACGAATACCGTTCCGCCCGTGAGTATATACCACAGGGCGTAGGCGGCGTTCATTCCCGAGCCCACGAAAGCCGACGCGAAGCTGACGCCGACAAAGCTCAGCGCCGTCCGGAAGTCAGCTGTGTGGCGGATGAACAAAAACAGTCCGCAGGCGAGGGTCAGTGCGACCGGCGCAAAGAAACCGATCTCGCTCTCAAAGCCGAAAACGTAGTCGAATACGTCCGCCTGAGGGACGGTCCCGGAGTTCACGGCGGCGGTCAGTCCCGCGGCGTCCGCGGCGGGAGAAGGGTCGAAGACGGCGGGATCTGAGGACGTTGCTCCTGCAAATGAGGGGAACAGAGCGTATAGTATCACCAGCGACGCGGCGGCTGGATTGAAAAGATTTTTTCCCAGACCGCCGAATAGATGCTTGAAGACGGCGACAGCGAGAAAAGACGCGGGAAGGCAGATCCAGAACGGCGCCGCGTTCCCGAGACAGCCGCACAATATAAGCGCCGTCACCGCGAAGCTCAGATCCCTTGCGGTCCCGGGCCTGCCGACGTATTTTGTAGCGATCACTTCAAAGACAAAGCACAGAGCGCCGAGTATCGCGGCGAGAACGGCGATCCTCGCGCCGCGCGCCCAGACGCACCACGCAAGGAGGATCGCGAGCATACACGAAGTCTGGAGCATGAGAGATTTCGTGCTGTCGGGATGGCGGATGAACGGGGCGAGATCGACGTGAAGCTTTTCCATCATACCGCCCCCCTCTTTTTTGAGATCTTTATCAGGTAGTTCAGCGGTACGTTCGCCGGGCAGATGTAGGTGCAGAGCCCGCATTCACAGCAGAGCGACGGATCGAAAGTGCGCCTTGCGGGGAGCGGCAGGGAAGAACGGACCGCCCTCTCGAAGTAGAAGGGCATGAGCCCCATCGGGCAGACTTTCACGCAGCGTCCGCAGTGGATGCAGTCCTCGCTTCCCGAGCGGCAGCGCTCTCTGAACGCCATCACCGCGCCGACGGTCTTCGTCACGGGAGCCTCGCGGCTGTCCGCGCAGTTCCCGAGCATCGGACCTCCGAGCACGAGCATATACGGTTTTGAAACGAAGCCTCCGCAGCTTTTCGAGAGCTCTCTGACGCTCGTCCCGAGCGGGACGCGGAGGTTCTTCTTCTGTGCGAAGCAGTCGCCCGAGGCGGTGACGATCCTTTCGGTGAAGGGAGTTCCTCTGTCGAAGGCGGCGGCTATCGCGGCGCAGGTCGCCGCGTTGAACACGGCGCAGGCGGCGGCCGACGGAAGAGCGTCCGCCGACAGTTCTTTCTTGAAAAGGGCCTTGACGATCTGCCTTTCGTCGCCGGCGGGATATCTGTCCGGCACGGTCTTCGGCTCCATCGTCCCTTTTGAGATCTCGCAGAGCTTCGCGCCGAGCTTTCTGTGTCTTGTTTCAGTCACCAGGAAAACGTTTACCGGCGAGAGCAGAGCGGTGAGGATGCGCGCGCCCCTTATCACGTCCTTCGGCGATTCTATGAGCGTTCTGGTCGTGGAGGAACAGAACGGCTCGCATTCGGTTGCGTTGATGATGAGGGTCTTTGTGGATCTTCTCACGTTTTTGAGCTTGGCGTAGACCGGATATCCGCTCCCTCCGAGACCGACGAGCCCTTTGTCCTTTATGAATCTCACCGCGGCGTCAAAATCCTCCGGGTCTCCGGAGTACGGCTCTGCGCTCTCGTGGACGCCGGTGCCGAAATCGTTCTCGATCTTCACGCACGTCACCGCTCTTCCGGCGGCGTCCGTCTTTTGAGAGACCTCCGTCACTTTTCCCGACACGCTCGCGTGGACGGGCACCGAGAGCCCGACCTCAGCCGCCTCACCGACGGTCTGTCCCTTTATCACTGTGTCTCCGGGTCTC
>JAFTEP010000141.1 GCA_017453605.1 Clostridia bacterium | reverse complement strand
GTTGAGAACGTATATCCTGTATCCGATCGGCTTAGGGATCGGGCTCAGCTCGGAGCCTTCGCCCGCCGGATCGTTCATATTGCTGCTTTTTATGATGCACGCCCGGACGTTGTCCGTGATCTTTTTCAAGTTTTCCTCGGTGAAAGCGATCATTTCGGTCCTTAAGGAATCGCTTTTGATGATCGAAAAGTCGTTTGTATAGCTTATCAGTTTTCGGTCCTCTGAGTCGAGGACTGCTCCGTCGGGAACTTTGCCCGTACCGACGCCGCCGAATAATTCGGCGGGCTTTTCATTTTCGCTTTCAAAGACGAAATCGGTGGGGATATAAGTGACGTAGCCGGCTTTTGCCGCCGCCTCGCGCACCTCGTTTTTAAGCGCGAATTCTATATACTGACCGACGTACGGGCTTGTCGAATCAACATAGATAAGGCAGTTTGACGACAAAAAGGGGTAGCTTTTATCCGATGCGCTCTCCCTCGACGGAAAAACGCCGTCGATGGAGATATATTTTACGCCGTCTTTTAAAAGTCTGTCCTCAGACGTGAAGGTATAGAGGGTGCAGAAGAGCGCGTTCGGGTCCTCTCTCAGTTCGGCGGGATCGTCCGCGAGACGGATCTTTCCTCTTTTTTCTCCCGTGAGTTCGTCGAGATAGTTTTGAGTCAGAGTCTGTTCTCCGGTCCCGTAGAACACGATCTTTTCATCGTTTCCTCCGACATCTTTCCAGTTGGTGATCTTCCCGGAAACGATGTCTTTAAACTGCCGCGACGTCAGTCCTTCGACCGGATTGGAAGCGCTGACGCCGATATACAGCGCCGAAACGGTCAGCGGGACCTCGATGTCTTTTATATACACGCCGTCCTTTTCGCTCACCCTCGACAGCCAGTTTTTCTGCTCTTTGGTCAGGCGCGTGCCGAAAATGAAGTTTTTTAAGCCTTCTTCGGGGTGCCTTTGGGGATCGTATCCCGAGAGGTTGTTGAAGAACGTTCCGGAGTAGGAGATCGTTTCACGCGCCTCTTCGAGACTTATCCCGTAAAGCACGCTTTTTATCGCCGCCTCGTAATCCTTCATTATCAGCGAGCCGTCTGTCATGGGATAGTCGTTTCTCAGAACGTCGTATCCGTCCCCGACGTTCCAGGTCTTTTCATCCGGTTTCAGTTTGTATGGGATGTCGAGTGCTTCTATGTATTCGCTCCCTTTGTCGCCATTTACGACTTCAAACGGCCATTCTTGTATCTCTTCCTTTTCATTTTCGGGTGCCGTCACGGGCGATCCGGTCTGTGCTTCGGCGGTCTTTGCCGTCCCGTCCGTTTTTGGGGGAATGACGGCGGCAGGGGCGCAGGAGGCGAGAAAAAGCGCCGAGAGCGCGAGGGCGAGAATTTTCACGGTGTTCTTTTTCATGATCGTTCGTTCTCCTTTTTATTTTCGGCTCAGTTGGCGGCTCCGGGCGTCGGAGTCTGCTTCAGAAAGTAAGCCGCCGTCTCGTCCGGGTCCGCGTCGGATGACGGGAAAAGATATTCCGTTTTGTACGGGAGGGGATAATTCTTGTTTCTGTATATCCATTCGTAAACGTCGCGCGTTATTTCAAAATACCTCAGGAAGCTCTTGATGTTGAAATATTCCGTCCCCGCGTATTTTTCCGTGAAGACCCCGACTCCGTAGTTTCCGGCGAATCTCAGAAGCTCCGAGTCTATGGTGAAATATCTGTCGGTGTGGACCTCGTCGTCCTCCGGGCGGATCGTTATTGACTCCTTTTCGGGCTCGACGTATAAGTCGGTGCGGAAAAAGCTTTCGTAATCGTCGGAATACCACTCGTCGCAGCTGTCGGCGTATCCGAAAAGCTCGACGAATCTTTCCTCGGGGTACTCTCTGGACGCCTTGACCTTTTCGACGGCGCTCTCGTAATCGGCGCGGCTGATCGAAAAGTATCTTATCAGCGCGCCGTAGTTGAAATCGGCGGTGCCGGTGAACCTCGTGCAGTATCTGTCGAAATCCTCTCTCGAAATAAGATCGCTGAGGATCGGGTAGTAGCATATCTTCGTATAGCCCCGGACGTGCGTGGCGTCGGCGGTCCTGTCCACCGCGTAGATCTTCGAATATAGATCCGTTTCTTTGTTCTCGCCGCCGATCTCCCTGTAGGGTCCGCCGCGCAGGTAATAAAAGTCTCTCTGATTTTCGGGCGGGGGATCGACGTAGGGATTGCCGTCGATCTTTTGAGTGAAAAGGTGCGCGGGTCTGTACGGGACGAACGTGAGCTTCGCCTCTTCGTATATGCGGAGGATCTCGGACGCGGAAACGTCAAATTCATCGAGAAAAGAAAGTATATTGAACGACGCCGAGCCCGCGTATCTCGAGCGGAACTTCTCGAACTCGCTCTCTCCGACGTATTCGATCAGGACGCTGTCTATCGTGAAATATCTGTCGGTATGTATTTCGTCTTCGGGGTCTCTTGCCGTCACGGACGGCGTTTTCGTACCCGTGAAGACGAACTCCTCTCTCGAACAGCGGTCGGGCGCGAACCACGCCTCGTAGCATTCGGCGAGAGGGTATAGCGTCTTGAATTCCCGGTCGGAGAGGCCGAGCCGATTCTTGACGCTTTCTACCTTCGCGCGGTACTGTTCCTCGGTCACGCCGTAGTAGTCGAAAACGGCGCCGTAGTTGGCGTCCTCCGTCCCGGTGAACATCTTCATATAGTTATAATACTGCTCGCTGGTGATAAGCCCCTCGAGGAAGGGATAGTAGGAGATCTCGTGGAAGCCCTCGACGTGCGTCCGGCAGCTTCCCTGAGTCTTTTTCGCCGCGCCCGGATCGGCGATCCTGCCCCGGCAGAAGTAGAGAGCCTGCTTTTCGGCGTCCCCGAAGAGATATTCCGGGCTGTAGGGGTAGCTGACCCACTCCTCGCGGAAGCGGGAGGTCCGTTCGAATAAAGAAACGTATTCTTCTTTTGTTATTTCAAACGTGTCGATGAAGTTTAAGATGTTGAACTGTTCCGTCCCGGCGTATTTGTCTTTGAACTGTCCGAAGCTCCTCGTCCCGACGTATTCTATAAGCCTGCGGTCTATAGTGTAGTATCTGTCGGTGTGGAGCGCGTCGCTTTCGCACCTCAGCGTGACCGAGACGGTGTCGGGCTCCGCGCCCGACAGAAACGCCGGATCGTTCTTGAAGTCACCGAACCATTTTTCCCAGAAAAAAAGCTCGGGATATTCGTTTTCGAAAACTTCCTCTGTCAGCCCGAGCTTTTGTTCCCGTTCCTTCCAGAGCCGCACCGCGCGCCCGAAGGACTCGCTTGAGATCCCGAAGTAGTCGCAGAGAGCGCCGTAATTCCTGTCCTCGCTGTACCAGAACACGTTGATATATTCGTCTGTCTGCTCTCTGGAGATCAGAAGTTCGAGAAAATCCGGGTCGAGTGCGCCGTATCTGAGCGTGTGCCTGCCGTCGTAGCCGGGTTCGGGCGCGGCTTCGGCGGATGAAGCCGGCGTTTCCGCGGACGGGCGGTCCGGCCGGCTGCACCCGGTATGAGGGAGAATGAGAAGAAAGCAAAAGATAAAAAGAAAGATTTTTTTCATCGTTTGGCCCGTTTTTATCGTTAAACCGGAAAAGATCCGGTGTTTTTCGTGATCTTTGGTTCTTTCTGAAAAAAGTGTATCATAAAAAATTGCATTTGTCAAGATACTTTCTTTAAAAACCTATTGCGAAAAAGTGTTTTGTCTGCTATAATGATCGCGGCAGCATGGGAAAGCTGAGAGATAATAAAATTCGAAGCTGAAAGTAAGAGTAAATATATAATGAAGTTTGAGAAAAACTCACGGGACTGGCGCGCCGCGATCGACGAGAATCTTCGCACCGGTTTCGTGGAGCTTCTGATCCTGCAGCTCCTCACCGAGCGCGACAAATACGGGTACGAACTGAAAAAAGAGATCTCGGAACGCACCGACGGCGTCATGCAGTTCAGGGAGAGCGCGCTCTACATCCCGCTTTTCAGGATGGCGTCCCGGGGGCTCGTCTCTTCGTACAAGAAGACCGTGGTGGGAAAGCGATTCAGGACCTATTATAAAATAGAAGAAGCCGGCAGGGAATACCTCGAATACGGCAGGGAGCAGTCCTTTGCGGTGTTCTCGGGCGTGATGAAGCTTTTCACTCAGGAGGCAAGCGGTGGCGACGAAAGTTCAGACGAAAACGAAAACTGACGCGGCCGTCAGGGAATACACCGAAAAGGTGTCCGAAAATCTCGTGTGTTCAAAGACCGCGAGGGCGTTTTTCATGCGCGAACTCAAAACCAACCTTTCGGGCTTCATTTCCGAGCGCGAGGACGCCGGATACGAGGATCTTGTCGCCGAGTTCGGCGAGCCGGAGATCTTCGGCGGCGAGTTTGCCCAGAGGGACGATTACGCAGAGCTGTTGAAAAAGGCTCAGAGAAAGGCGGCCTTCTGGAAATGCGTCGGCGTCGCGCTCATCCTCGTTACGATCGCGGTCGTCGTCCTCTGCATTCTCTACGTCCACGCCGTCACCGGAGAATATCTCCCGAGAAGACCGATCTTCTGAGAATCTTTACACGGCCCGCCCGGAGAAAGACTGCCGTCTTCCTCCGGGCTGTTTTTCGCCGACGCCCGGGCGGCGGCGAAAGATCAGCGCCGAAAAAGCCCCGCCGCGAAAATGCGGCGGGACCGTCGGGATAATTATTTCAGAGGTATTTGATTTTCAAAACTCGACGAGCACGACCCCGTTTTTCTCTATAGTTTTCACCTCCGGCGACCAGGAAAGGAGACGCTGCTGGTCTATCACGTGCCAGCTCGCGCCGGAGAGATCGGCGCCCTCTATCTCCAGAGGCTGGGAGTGATCCGAGACGTTGGAGATCATAAGCGCGCGCTTTTTTCCGTCCGACGCGGCGACCGCGTATAAACCCTCGGTGTCGCATTCGCAGAAGACCTCGGTTTTAAGCTTATACAGACGGTCGAAGGCGACGAGCGCGTAGTAGGCGTGGAAGGGCTTTAGGGTGTAGGGGTCGAACAGCGCGGCGTAGACGCTCCCGCAGAGCCTCGCGTCGTAGAGCGTGAGAAGATCGATAGGCGCCTTCTGCATCCCGAGCATGATCGCGGCGACCTGAGCGCTGTGGCGGGCGGTTCCGCGGAGATCGTGCACGGGGTTCCACTCGTTGAGGTGGCTCTCGGTCTTGATAAATCCCAGTCCGTCGAGGTATTCTCTGAACCCGTAAGCCGTGGGAACGGTCTTCGCCGCTTCCCTGTAGGAGTGCCAGGAGAAGAAGTCCAGTGGGGCGCCGGTCTTTTTCACGTGAGCGAAAAACGCGTTCATGAACTCGCCGAGGTACTTATATTTGACGTTTTCCGAGTGATAATCCGGATCAAGAACGGGCTTGACGTCCATCGCGGCGTAGCCGCCGACCTTGATCCTGTCGCCGAAAACGCTTTTCAGGTGTTTGGAGGTGATCTCGTAGAGACGGAAGTATTCTTCGGGACAGCCGTCGAACATCTGCGGGACGTCGGGATAAAGATCCTTTCCGTATTCCGGCTCGTTCCAGATCTCCCAATAGGTTATTTTGTGATGAAAGCCGTCCGCCCAGCCGTCGATATAGTGGGCGACGATCTTCTCGCAGATCCGCGCCCATTTGGCGGGATCCCTGGGGGGAGAGGTGCGGTAAGCCTTG
>JAFTEP010000140.1 GCA_017453605.1 Clostridia bacterium | reverse complement strand
GCGGCGCAGCCCATGACCGCCGCCGAAAACGACGCGCAGGCCGGACTGTCGGCATCCGATGCAAAGGTCCTGACCGAAGAGGCTCCGGCGCAGAGAGCGCCGACAGATTCAGTATCCCTGCCGGAGACGGCGACGGGAAGCCCGAGAGTCTTGGAGGCGGCAAGACCGAAACGCGCGAGAGCGGAGCGGTCGCGGGAGGAGAGAATGAAATTGCCGTTTTCAAAGAACACTTGTGAAGAAGAAGTTTTTTTCAGAGAAAATCGCGTGCCGGGAGTTAAGACCCGGGCGGCGCAAAGCGAATGAGAGTCGATGAGAGTCCCCTCACCGAGAACGCTGTCCGAGCAGACGACCGCGCCGCTTCCGACGACGCATCCGCGGTCGACGACGCTGTCCTTCACGACGGAGCCGGAACGAACGGCGCAGTTTTCGGCGACGACGGAATCCGTGACGCAGGCTCCGCTCTCGACGTAGGAACCGGAGAGCACGACGCTGTTTCTGACGAGCGCCCCGGAGGCGACGGTCGCGGCCGGATCGACGAATCCGCAGGGAGAAGACGGCTGTTTGCGAGCGCCGTCAAACAGGTGCAGTCTGATTTTTCCGGAGAGGGCATCCGCGCTGCAGCGCCTGAGAGCGGCAGGATTGCCGACGTCGCACCAGTAGCCGTCGGTGACGAATCCGAAAAGCCTCTCTTTTTGTGAAAGAAGCATCGGGAAAAGGTCGCGGGAAAAATCGAAAGCCGTGTTGTCTGGCACGAGATCGAGCACGCGCGGAGAAATAATATAGATGCCGGTGTTGACTTTATCGGAGCAGACTTCGCTCCATTCGGGTTTTTCGACAAAACCCGTTATCCTTGACAGGCCGTCGGTCCTGACGACGCCGAATTCGAGGGGATCGGAACACTTTTTCAATATGAGCGTCGCAGCGGCGTTCTTCTCGCGGTGAAATTCAAAGGCCGCGCCGAGATCGGCGTCAGTGACGGCGTCGCCGCTGATGACGATAAAAGGCTCGTCGTCCGGGATAAAACCGCGGCAGGCTTTGACGGCGCCCGCGGTGCCGAGCGGAAGAGATTCGCCGAAATATTCAAGCTCAACTCCGCAAAAACTCTTTTTGAAATATCCGCTGATGATATCAGCAAGATACCCGACGGTCAGGGCCGCCTTTTCGACCTTGTGAAAAGCAAGGAGCGAGAGGATATGCGCGAGGATCGGCGCGCCGAGAAGCGGGACCATGGGCTTTGGTCTCGAATGAGTCAGAGGATAAAGACGGGTGCCCTTCCCGCCTGCGAGAACAACTGCTTTCATATAGGTTTTGGCACGTTCCTTTACAGAAAGATTTCTGTTTTTATTTTGTGCCGAAAACCTTAAGATATTCCCGCTCAGTCAAATTGTCTGAGCGTCTTCAGAGCCTTTCCCTCGTCGGTCATAACGACCTCGCCGACCGCGAAGAACTTTTCGCCTGAATACATCGAAACGCGCCTGCCCGTTTCGGGAAAAACGAGTCCCGAACGGTCTTCATAGACCGGCTGACCGTTGACGGACAGTTTTTTGTGAAAATCACCGAGATCGACGCGCGGGAGCGACGAAAAAAGCCTCTCTGTCAGTGACAGGAATTTTTCGGGATCGCCGCTGTTTTCAAGCTCCCCGAAACTCACGCAGTCATCGAGCGTGAAGCCGCAGCAGGCGGTGCGCTCGAGTGCGCTCATCGCGCAGAGAGCTCCGGCGTGCCCGGCAAGATCGCAAAGCAGCGTGCGGATATAAGTTCCCTTCGAGCAGGTGACGAAAGCCTCGAAGACTTCCGGATCGTCTGTCGGTGAGACTTCGAACTCGCTAATCCCGACAAAGCGGGCGGTCCTTTCGACCTCTATGCCCTTTCGGGCGTATTCGTAGAGCTTTTTGCCGTTGATCTTGACGGCGGAATACATAGGTGGAAGCTGCATATATCCGCCGACGAAGTTTTCCGCCGCGGAGCGAAGATCATCAAGGGAAGGTCTTGCCTGATCCGTGCGAAGGACGGTCCCCGTGACGTCCTGAGTGTCGGTGGAGATCCCGAGAACAAATCTGGCGCGGTAGCTCTTTGTCTCGTCGGGGAGAAGAGACAGGGCTTTTGCTGCCGAGCCTATAAGAAGCACCAGCACACCGGTCGCCATCGGATCGAGCGTGCCGGTGTGACCGATCTTTTTCGTTTTGAATATTCCTCTCGCCTTCGCCGCGGCGTCGTGAGAGGTGAAGCCTGCGGGCTTGTATAACGCCAACGCGCCGCCGGTCATAAAGCCTCGTCTATCGCCGCGAGAACTTTTGCAAGAGCCTCTTTAACGGGAAGGTCGAGGTTGCATCCCGCGGCGCCGGAATGACCGCCGCCCCCGAAGCGCGCGCAGAGCGCGCTGCAGTCGAACGCACCTTTTGATCTGACGGAAAACTTGACGGATCCGTTTTTTTCTCTTGCGAAAACACAAACCCTCACGCCTTCGATGCGTCTGAGTATATTTATGAGGTTGTCGAAATCGCTCTCTTTTGAGCTCAGAAGATCCATCTCGGGCTTGTCGAGTCCGAGAGAAGCGACTTCTCCCCCGTGAGTCAACAAAACGTGCTGTACCGCATAAGCCTCTATGCGGAGCTTTTCTATGGAAGAAGTATCAAAGACGACGTTATTGATATCCGAAAAATTGCCTCCCGGAACGAATGAACATAATCGGGCGGCGATCTCAAAGGTCCTTTTCGTGGTATTGGAAAAAAGAAACCTTCCCGTATCGGTAGCGATCGCGGTATAAAGAGCTCTTGCCGTGTATTCGTCAAAATCAACTCCGAGCTCTTCGATTATACCGAAAACGATCTCTCCGCAGGATGCGTGATCCGCAAGAACGAGCTTGAACGGAGCGTCTATACTGTTCAGTCTGTGGTGGTCGATGACGGCGTCCGGGCTTTTGGGGATACCGGATGAAACGAGCTTGAGATCCGCAACGTCGACGGTGACGAGCTTTTTGACTTCGAAATCGATCTGTCCGGCGCAGTCCGTGATAAAATCGAAGGTGTGATCATCCCTTTTTTCAAAGCTGACGGCGCAGCGCTTATTCAGCATTTTAAGCGCACGGCAGAGAGCGAATGCGCTCCCCAGAGTATCGCCGTCGGGAGAATCGTGACAAACGAGAAGGATATCATCAAAGTCAGGGGCTGCCAGCAGGCGGGCGGCGGCGCGGTAGAGTTCAGACATTTTTTCCGTCCTCCCCGGAGTTTTCGGCGGGGCCGCCGTGCGAGACCTCTATCTCCTTGAGGATGCGGGCGATGCGCGCGCCGTTTTCGGCTGAGCCGTCGTAAACAAAGGTCAGCTCCGGCGTGAGTCGCAAATCGAGCCGGGCGGCGAGCTCGCGGCGGATGTAGCCGACCGCGCTCCTGAGCCCCTGTTCGACTTCGGCGCGGTCTCCGGCGAGGACCCCGTAGAAGATCTTTGCAAATTTGAGATCACGGGTGACCTCGGCGTGATTGACCGTGACGAATCCCGAGCTGACCCGGGGATCCTTGACGCTCCTCAGGATCTCGCCGACCGTCCTTGCGACGCTGTCGTTTATCCTGTCCTGTCTGAATTTCATTTGAGACCGATCCTTTTTATACTTTGAATCTTATTCCTTTATCTCCTCGTTTATGAAGGCCTCGAACTCGTCGCCTTCCTTGATGTCGTTGAATTTTTCGAGACCGATGCCGCATTCATAGCCCTCGTTGACCTCTTTCACGTCGTCCTTGAAACGCTTGAGAGAGGAGATCTTGTCCTCGAAAATAACGACGTTGTCCCTGAGCACGCGAATGCCGCAGCTGCGGGTGACCTTGCCCGAGGTGATGTAGGATCCGGCGATGACGCCGACGCCCGGGACGCGGATGGTCTGTCTGACCTGGACTCTGCCGAGGATGACCTCTTTGAACTTGGGAGCGAGCATACCCTTGATGGCGGCTTCGATCTCCTCAATGCACTCGTAGATGATCCTGTAGGTGCGGATATCGACGCTCTGCAGAGCCGCTTCGTCCGAAGCGCTCTTGTCGGGGCGCACGTTGAAGCCGACGATGATCGCGTTGGATGCGGCGGCGAGCATGACGTCGCTCTTGTTGATGCCGCCGACCGCGCTGTGGATGACCCTGACCTTGACCTCTTCGTTGGAGATCTTTTCGAGCGAGGCTCTGACCGCCTCGGCGGAGCCCTGGACGTCCGCCTTGACGATGATGTTCAGGTCCTTTGTGCCGCTCTGGATCTGACCGAACAGATCGTCGAGGGAGACCTTCGCGCCGGCGCTGAGCTGCTCCTGCTTGAGTTTCTCGCGGCGCTGATCCGCAAGTTCTCTCGCCATTCTCTCGTTTTCGACGACGTTGAACACGTCGCCCGCGCCCGGGACCTCGGAGAGACCGAGGATCTCGACCGGAACGGAGGGACCGGCGGACTTGAGCTGCTTGGAGTTTTCATCTGTCATGGCGCGGACCTTGCCGACCGCGTCGCCGCAGATCACGAGATCTCCGACCTTCAGAGTGCCGTTCTGGACGAGGACCGTCGCGACGGGACCTCTGCCCTTGTCGAGTCTCGCCTCGATGACGACGCCCTTGGCGAGCCTGTTCGGGTTCGCCCTGAGATCTGCGACCTCTGCGACCAGAAGGATGTTCTCAAGAAGACTGTTGACGCCCATACCTGTGACGGCGCTGACGGGGACGCAGATGACGTCGCCGCCCCATTCCTCGGGGACCAGATCGTATTTTGTGAGTTCCTGCTTGACCTGCTCGGCGTTGGCGCCGGGCTTGTCCATCTTGTTGATCGCGACGATTATGGAAACTCCCGCCGCTTTCGCGTGGTTTATCGCCTCGACCGTCTGCGGCATGATGCCGTCGTCGGCGGCGACGACGAGGATCGCGATATCGGTTATCTGAGCGCCGCGCGCTCTCATACTTGTGAACGCCTCGTGACCGGGAGTGTCGAGGAAGGTGATGTCCTTGCCCATGACGTTGATGCGGTAGGCGCCGATGTGCTGGGTGATGCCGCCCGCCTCTCCCGCGGTGACGTGGGAGTGCCTGATCGCGTCGAGGAGGCTGGTCTTGCCGTGGTCGACGTGTCCCATGACGACGACGACCGGGCTTCTCGGGACGAGCTGTTCGTCGGTGTCGGCGCTCTCGTCGATCAGCTTTTCTTCTATAGTGACTTCCCTGTATTTTTCAGCGGCAACGCCGAATTCGTCGGCGACAAGAGCCGCGGTGTCGAAGTCGATGGTCTGATTGAGGTTTACCATGAAGCCCATCTTCATCATTTTCTTCATGACTTCGGCGGTGGGTTTTCTGAGTTCTTTGGCAAGCTCGCTCACGACCATCTGTTCGGCGAGAACGATCTTGGTCGGGGTCGAAGCGCGGACGGGCTCTGACTTCTTGCGGTCCTTGCCGGTCCTTCTTGCCGGACGCGGCGCCTTCTTGGGTCTCGAACGGCGGAAGGGATCGTTTTCGGAATACTCGTAGAGCTTTTCGTCGTATTTTGAAAGATCGACGTAGCTTCCGCGGGTGTCGACGACGCGAACGTCCCTCTTGACGGAAACGACGTCTCCGCCTCCGCCCTGACGCTGGGGCGCGGCGTAGCCCTGGGGCTTCTTCTTGGTATCGGGGGATTTTTCCTGTTTGGCGGCAGTTTTATCCTTCGGAGGCTGAGCCTTGTTCGCGCGCTCGGCGAATTTGTCGAGGTTCTTCTTGCCCGCGGCGGCGCGCTGCGCTTCGCGGCGCTTCGCTTCCGCTTCGGCGGCTTCCTTCTTGCGCTTTTCCTCGAGAGCCTTCTCCTCGGCGAGCTTCTTCTCCTGCTCGGCGCGCTCCTTTTCGAGTCTCTCCTTCTCCTTGGCGAGGCGCTCTTCTCTCTCCTTGAGTTCCTTGAGCTCCGCCTCGGTCGGGACAAGTCCGATCTTCCCGTCGATGAAGGCGTTGATGTCGGCGATTGCCTTCGCGGACGTGAGAAGCTCGAGGGCGACGTTTATCTCGTCCTCGTCGAGAGTTCCCGAGCTCGTCTTTTCGAGACCCGCCTTTCCTAAGATCGAGATCAGGTCCTTCGATTTGACGTTGACGTCCTTGCAGAACGAGGTGATCTTGACCTTTCTGAATTCTTCTGCCATAAAAAACCCTCCGTAAATAGGATTATGCTTCTTCTGCGGACGCGTCCGTCAGTGCGTCGCTGACGAGACGGCTTACTCCGTGGTGTGCGATAGAGACCGCCGAAACGAGTCCGCTTTTCCCGACGGCGTCTCCGAGAGCCGACGTCGAAAGAGCGATCTTCACGCACGGGATCTTGTAATACTCACAACAGCCGATGAGTCTTTTTTTTGTGTTTTCGGATGCGTCGCAGGCGATGAGAACCATACTCGCTCTGCCCGAACGCACCTCGCCGCGAACGGTCTCTGTGCCGCTTCTCACTGCGCCCGCTTTTTTTGCGATGCCGAGCGCGAACTCAAGCTTCGACTTCATTTTTTTCAAGCTCCGCTATCTCCCGCTCCATCTGATCGTAGATCGCGTCGGGGATCGCGACTTCCAGAGCTCTGTCGGCGCGGCGCGATCTTCTCGCCTTCGCAAAGCACGCGGAGCTCCGGCAAACGTATGCTCCCCTGCCGGACTTCTTCCCGGTCACGTCGAGCGAGATCTCGCCTTCGGGCGAGCGAACGATCCGCATAAGGACGTTTTTCGGTCTGGATTCGCCGCAGCCGAGGCATCTTCTGAGCGGTATCCGCTTCATTTTTTCACTTTCGCTTTCTCATTCTCCGGTGTAGTCGGAGCTCTTGATATCTATCTTGTATCCGGTGAGCTTGTGAGCGAGATACGCGTTCTGACCCTTCTTGCCGATCGCGAGGGAAAGCTGATCGGGACGGACGATGACGCGGCTCGTGCGGTCGTCGCCGACGGTGACCGAGATGACTTCCGCGGGAGAGAGCGCCGCTTCGATGAACTGGGCGGGATCCTCACTGTACTTGACGATGTCGATCTTTTCTCCGGCGAGCTCTTCCGTGATCGTGCTTTTCCTGATGCCCCTCACGCCGATGCAGGCGCCGATGGGATCGACCTCGGGATCGGTCGAATAGACCGCGATCTTGGTGCGGCTTCCCGGATCTCTGGCGACGGAATGGATGACGACTGTTCCGTCCTGGATCTCGGGGACTTCGGTCTCGAAAAGGCGCTTTACGAGTCCCGGATGGGTCCTCGAAAGGATGACTCTCGGACCTCTGGTCTCGCTCTTGACGGAGCAGACGTAGACCTTGACGCTGTCTCCGGCGCGGAAGTTGTCGGTCGGGAGCTGTTCGTTTCTGACAAGAGTCGTCTGGTGGGTGCCGATCTCAAGAATTGCGTTCCCGGTCACGGGATCGACCATGGAGACGGTCGCGGTGACGACCTCCTCCTTCTTGCTCTCGTATTCCTTCATCATCATCCCTCTCTCCGCCTCGCGGATACCCTGGATGATGACCATTTTTGCGGTCCCGGCGGAGATCCTGCCGAAATTCTTGGGCTTGATCTCATACTCGATCACGTCGCCGAGCTTGGCGTTCTTCGAATGGGTCCTGGCTTCTTCAAGAGAGATCTCGGTGCGCTCGTCGTTGACGGGGTCGCAGACGGTCCTCTGGACGTACATCCTGACGGCGCGCTTTTCGGGATCGAGATTGATCCTGACGTTGTTCTGGTTGTTGCTCTCCTTCTTATAGGCGGTGAGAAGAGCCGCTTCGACCTTTTCAAGCATATACTCCTTGGGGATACCCTTATCCTTTTCAAGGGCGTCGAGCGCATCAAAAAATTCGCTGCTCATTTTGGCGTCGTTGTTCATTTTCTTTTTCCTTCTTAAAAAATATAATCTTGAATAATCACGCGTCAGCGCAAAAATGACTTGAAAAATCCGGGGTCACGTTTCAAACGCGCCGTCCGGCAGGACGGTGGAAAGACGCGAAACGGACGCGAGCGGGACAGAAAAACTCTGAGAGTCCTTTTCGAGGACGACGTTTTCCCCGTCGAGACCGGTGAGAGTCGCCTGAGAATGCTTCACGCCGGCAAAAGGACCGGAATCCGGCGCCGCGTAGAAGCGGACGTCGACCTTCTCTCCGAAGCAGGAAGCGATCTGCTGCGGCGTTCTCAGCACCTTTTCGAGCCCCGCAGAGGAGACTTCGAGGCAGTAGGCGTCCCGGATGGGATCGAGATCGTCGATGATCGGGTCTATCGCTCTGGTCACGGCCTCGCAGTCGGCGATCCCGACTCCGCCAGGCTTGTCGATGGTGACGACGAGATCGAGTTCTCCGCCCTCGCGGACGAGTTCGACGTCCCAAAGAACATAGCCCAGTGAAATCAGCGTGGGCTCAATAGCTTCCCTCACCCTGGACGGGACGGACTGTTTTTTTAATTTTTTCGGCGCTTCGCCTTCGTTTTTCGGCATAATCGTTTCTCCGGTTATCCGTGTCCGCCGGCGGCGGGACACCTGATGGTCGTTCCAAAATTGAAGGAGAGGCATCGATCCTCTCCTCTACCATACCATCAATTACATCTTTATTATACCACTCCCGAACGCCGAATGCAACACTTTTTTTCAAAAAAATGCAAATAAAATTCAAAAAATTTTAAAAAAATGCCCGTTCGGGCTCAAAAAACGTCCGCCCGGTGACCCGGGCGGCGCTTTTTCGCGGGAAAACCGCGGCGGCATCCCCTCTCGCGAAGGGGAAAAGCCCTCCTTCTCAGTTGAGACCGAGAAGCAGGATCACGGCGACGATGATAAGGATCCAGATCCAGATATCGCCGTCAAAAACGTTGTTCTTGCAGCAGCAGTTCATGACGCAGCTCCTTTGCCTTAAATAGCGGTCAGGGACCGCTTTACTCATATATTATGC
>JAFTEP010000139.1 GCA_017453605.1 Clostridia bacterium | reverse complement strand
CGAGTCTGTCTTCGGGGACGAACGATAACCTGACTCCGAGATCCCTGATCTGGATAGGAGTTTTGTTTCTGAGATTGACGGTCTCGTTCGTCTTTGGATCGTTGTAGCTGATCGATCCGGAATCCGGGTGAATAAGACCTGCGACGGTCTCGAGAAGTTCCCTCTGTCCGCTTCCGGCGATACCGGCGATCCCGAGGATCTCCCCGGAATAAGCGGTGAAGGACACGTTTTTCAAAACTTTGCGTCCGTCGGGATCGGAGAGGCAAAGTCCGTCGACGATAAGACGCTCTTTTACGTTTACGGGTTCGGAACGGGCGATGTTGAGGTCGACCTTCTTGCCGACCATCATTTCGGTGAGCTCGCCCTCGTTTGTTTCGGAGGTGTTGACGGTCGCGATATGTTCGCCCTTGCGCATAACGGCGACTCTGTCGGACACGCTGAGGACTTCGTGGAGTTTGTGAGTGATGATGACGACGCTCTTGCCGTCGTTTTTCATCGCGCGCAAGACCTCGAAGAGTCTGTCGGTCTCCTGAGGAGTGAGGACCGCGGTCGGCTCGTCGAGGATGAGGATGTCTGCTCCGCGGTAAAGGACCTTGATGATCTCGACGGTCTGCTTTTCGGAAACGGACATTTCGTGGATCTTTTTATAAGGATCTATATTGAAGCCGTAGCGGTCGGCAATCTCCTTGACGCGTCTTGAGGCCTCTTTGATGTTGAAGCGCTTTTTCTCCTTTACACCGAGAACGATGTTTTCGCAGGCGCTGAAAACGTCCACCAGCTTGAAGTGCTGATGGATCATGCCGATGCCGTTGTCGAACGCGTCCTTCGGAGACGCGATGACGACTTCCTTTTCGTTGATGAAGATCTGGCCTTCGTCGGGGAAATAGATCCCGGCGAGCATATTCATAAGGGTCGTCTTTCCGCATCCGTTTTCGCCGAGAACGGCGAGGATCTCGCCCTTGTTGACGTCCAAGTCGACCTTGTTGTTGGCGAGGATCTGTCCGAAGCGTTTAGAGATCCCCCTCATCTTTACGGCAGTTTGTTTTTCCACTGTGTCCCCCGCAATATACCCATTATCAGGTTCAGGCGGAGCGAGCTCCGCCTGAACGCATCAGTTGATCCGGGTTATTGATCGAATCAGTATTTTTCGTTGAGAAGAGTGATGTCGTCGATCCTGATGTCGAAGTAAGGAGCGCTGCGCTTCTCGGACTCATGGAAGTAGCCGTCGGCGATAGCTTCGGTCTCGTGCTCCATGTTCTCATCGGAATCAACGTCAGCCTTGTAGCTGGTGAGGTGTTCGCCGCCCACGGTGAAGTTGGCGGTATCGAAGACCTTGCGGGTGCCGGCGACGAGCTCGGCCTTGACGGCGTCGATCCTGTCCTGAGTGCCGGCGGCGGCGGCCTTCTCATTGACGGCGGTCAGTTTGACGGAACCGTCGGAGAGGGTGCCGACAAAGTCGTCGTTGATGGCCTTCTTCTCCTGGGTCTGCTTGCAGATGTACTGGACGTAGGGAGACCAGTCGATCCTGGAGGAGATGATGAAGGTGTTGGGGCAGGATTCAACGGTGGAACCGTTGTAGGAAACGTTGGGGATGCCCTTGTCTTCGCAGGCGGAGGGAGCGCCCATCGAGTCCGCGTGCTGGCTGATAAGAGCGCAGCCCTTGCCGATGAGGGTCTGAGCGGCGTTCTTCTCTTCGGTCTCGTCATACCAGCTGCCGGTGAACTGGACCATCATGCTGACGTTTTCATATTCGCTCTTGACGCCGAGGAAGAAGGAGGTGTAGCCGGACATAACTTCAGCGTAGGTGAAAGCGCCGATGTAGCCGATCTTGACCTTGCCGTTCTCGTCCTTG
>JAFTEP010000138.1 GCA_017453605.1 Clostridia bacterium | reverse complement strand
GGCAGGGGCAGAAGGACTTGAACCCTCGGCACGCGGTTTTGGAGACCGCTGCTCTACCAACTGAGCTATACCCCTATCTGGTGGGCCATCAGGGACTTGAACCCCGGACCGACCGGTTATGAGCCGGGAGCTCTGACCAACTGAGCTAATGGCCCTTGCGTACTGCGCTATTATACCAAATCGGCGTCGGTTTGTCAAGCCCAAATTTATATAATTGTCGTATCGCGAAACGCGTCGGAATATGCCCCTTTTCTACTCCGAAATGAACCGCATATAGCTCTGTTCGCGCTTTTTGCCGAAGAACGCTTCGTAGAACCCCAGCGGATCCTCCTTTTTCTCCGGCGCGGGAGCGGCGGGAAGGAAGGGGAGAGAGGTGAGCGCATATCTTAGCGCGTCCGGCGCGTGAGTGTATTCGTGCGGTGTTCCGCAGACGTCCTCCGTGCAGACCGGATCGAAACTCAGCCGCGGCAGAGTGCGTATGAGATTTTTGCAGCAGGAGAAGATCTCCAGATACGCTCTGTCGCCGTTTCTCGCGGCGAGATATTCCCTGAGCCGCCTCCAGCCCGGTATGCGCTCGTTGTTAGCCGCGACAAGCCCGTTGAGCCCCTGGCTGCGCATTATGTCAAAGCCTGATTTGCCGCTGTCCTGACGGCGTCCGGCGAGGTCCGGGCTCGCCGTGATATATCTCAGCTTTTCTCCGTTCCCCGCCCTCGCTATCCTCTGTGCCGCCTCCGATAGGATAAGATCCGGCTCGTAAAGCTCTCTGTAGACCGCGATCCTCGAGTGATCCCTCGGGTACGCCAGCCACAGGCAGGCGGTCATATCGAGCCCGTAGTCGAGGCAGGCGAATTTCACCCAGTCCTCCGGTATCCCGTACGGCTGTACGACGTGTATGCTCCTGTCGAACTCCGGGAAGTACTGGCCTTCAAAGGCGTCCCAGTCGCCGTAAAGCATCGCCTTTTTCCGCAGCTCCGGCAGGCTCTGCAGGTTTTTCAGATACTCGGGATTGTTTTCCATAAGATACTTGTTGTCGAAAACCGTCGACGGGATGAATTCGTAGTCCGCCGGATCCTCTCCCTCGCGGTATTCGCGGTCGATGAAAAGCCGCTTTATCCAGCCGTGACCGACTCCGCCCGGATTGCAGGTGAAATACATCCTCGGGACAAACTTCTCTTTCATCATCCCCGAGAGCCTGCAGCACTCCGTCAGCGCCTGATACTGCCTCTCGGTGAACTGCGTCGCCTCCTCCATCCCGATCACCTCGTACGCCTGCCCCTGATACTGCAGGGCGTCCGCCTCCGTGTCCATGTATCCGAGTTTGATCCGGCTGGAGTTGGGAAAGGTGAACTCCTTCGTGCTCTCTCTGTAGACAGCCGAGCCGAAGAGTATGCGCCTCAGCGGATTGATGTGGTTTTCCCTTAACTGGGGATAACTTCTCCTGAGAAGCAGGATCTGGATCCCCGGAAAGTTGAGCGCGAGAAGGATGAGTTTTGTCCTCATCGCGAAGCTCTTTCCGCCGCCTCTCGCGCCGCCGTATGCGATCCGCCGCTTGTCAGACCTGAAAAACTTCTCCTGCGGCTCGTACGGGCTTAGAGCGCGAAGATATCTCAAAAGCGGGGTGTTTCTCATTGCGACCACTCCGCGCATCCGCTCTCGCCGAGAAGCTCGCTCCCCTCGAAATCTTCTTCGCCGTCTGAGCGCCAGCGGTTGAAATTGACTTCTAAAAAGAGCTTCGCTCCGTTGAAATATTCCTTCGTGAAAAGCTTTTCCTCGGCGCTCTCCTCTATCTTCATCAGCGCCTCCCGGATCAGCGCCCTCGTCTTCTTCGACTTGAAGGTGTTAAGCTCGTCGCGCGAGGTCAGCCCTATCGCGAGCGTCAGCCCCGTGACGGTCATCGGTCTCGCGCTCACCATCACGGGATCCCCGTTCTCGTCGAGGACCGGTTTCCCGTCCTTGTCGGTTTTCGGCGTCAGCCTCGACAGAAAGTACGCCTCGACCCTCTTTTTTATCTGTTCGTAGTTTTTTGTCATCCGCGTCCTCCTTTCGACAGGATCATATCAGACAGGAACGCTGACAGTCAATGGCGGTTTTTTTCTTCGTTTTTTATGATTTTCCTTGAAACCTCGGTCGATTTGTGTTAAAATCATCATAATAAAACACATCCTCTCGAATAAAGGAGTTTTTTTATGAAACCTTCTCTTCGCGCTCCGGCGGTGCCGCTTATAACCGTCGATCCGTATTTCTCGTTCTGGTCTCTCGCGGACCGCCTCACCGACTGCCACGTCGCCCACTGGACCGGCAGGATCACGCCGATGTTCGGCATTTTGGAGATCGACGGCGCGCCGTTTCGCTGGCTCGGGATGACAAACCCCGACCGGATCCACCTTCACACCGAATATCCGGCGATGGATCAGCTCTCCTGCACGGTCCGTCCTCTCACCACCGTCTGCGTCTTCGAGAAAAACGGCGTCAGGATAGAAGTCAGCTTCATGACCCCGCTCGTCCCCGACGATCTTTCTCTCGCGTCGCGCCCGGTGAGCTATATCTCCTACTCTCTGCGCTCCGTCGACGGCGCCGCCCACAAAGTGAGGCTCGGCTTCGGCGTGAACGCGTTCTGCGCCGTCAACGATATTTCCCGTACGGTCACTCTCGGCAAAACCGACTTCTCCGTCTGCCTCGGCAGGGGAGACAAAGACGTCCTCTCCTCCTCCGGAGACGACTGCCTGATCGACTGGGGTACCCTGCATCTTGTCAACACAAATCACGACGCCTGCCTCGTCCCCGCAAAAGAGCTCTGCAGCTCCCTCGGCAGACCGCGCAGACCCTTCCCGAGAGAGGACAGGCTCCTCGAGCCCGGAACTCAGATCTCCGCCTCGGAGTCCCCCTATCTCTTCCTGTCAAAGAGCTTTGATCTTTCCTCCGCCGCGGACGGCTTCTTTGCGCTCGCATACGACGACGTGCACTCTATCGAATACTTCGGCGAGAAGATCGACGCCTGGTATAAGTCCGACGGCACCGGCTTCGAGGACGCCGTGAAAAAAGCCGTGTCGGAATACGGGGCTGTCTGCGAGAAAGCGAAGGCTTTCGAGGAGGATCTTCTTATCCGCGCCCGCGCCATCGGCGACAAATACGCCGACGTCGTCTCCCTGGCGTACCGCCAGACCTTCGCGGCTCACAAGCTCTGCCGTTATGAAGGCAAAACGCTTTTTTTCTCGAAGGAGTGCTTTTCCAACGGCTGTATCGCCACGGTCGACGTGACCTATCCCTCGATCCCGCTCTTTCTCATCTATAACCCCGAGCTCGTCAAGGGTATGCTCGAGCCGGTCTTCAGATTCGCCGCCAGCCCGTCGTGGAACTTCGACTACGCTCCGCACGACGTCGGCACCTATCCTCTCGCGAACCTCCAGGTCTACGGGCTCGACAGAAAGCTCGGACGCTTCAAAGAGGAGATGCAGATGCCGGTAGAGGAGTGCGGCAATATGATCCTCTGCGCCGCCGCGGTCTGCCGCGCCGAAAAGAGACCGGATTACGCTCTTCTCCACCGCTCCCTGCTCGAAAAGTGGGTCGGCTATCTTATGGACAAGGGCCTTGATCCCGCCAACCAGCTCTGCACCGACGACTTCGCCGGCCGCCTCGCGCACAACGTCAACCTCTCGGCTAAGGCTATCGCAGCTATCGGCGCTTGGGGCATGATCTTGGATATGGCGGGGGAGGACGGCAAAAAGTTCACGGATCTTGCAAAAGACCTTGCGAAAAAGTGGAAAGCGATGGCGTTCGACGGCGATCACTACCGCCTCGCGTTCGACGCCGAGGGCACCTGGAGCATCAAGTACAATCTCGCGTGGGACGTTCTCTTCGGGCTCGAACTTTTCGACAAAGACGTCTATGAAACCGAGATCGCCTATTATAAAACCAAGATCAACCCCTGCGGGCTCCCGCTCGACAACCGCAGCGACTATACAAAGAGCGACTGGCAGATGTGGTCGACCGTCCTCACCGGCGATCCCGCCTACCGGGATATGATCGTCGGCGCTATGTGGAACATGCTCAACACGACCTCCTACAGAGTGCCCTTCACCGACTGGTACTACACCCGCACCGGAGATCAGGCGGGCTTCCAGGCGAGAAGCGTCCAGGGCGGCCTCTTCATCCCGCTTCTGAAGTTCTGAAATGGATAATAAAAGCATTTCGCCCTCACGGATAGGTTTATCCGCGAGGGCGAAAGTTTGTCTGTTTTTCTTTTTACGCAGAGGGTCCCAGAGCGGCGGCGCCGCCCGCGAGGTACTGCCTCAGGATCGAAAGGTCGACGGTGTCGACGGTGCCGCTGCCGTTGGTATCGGCGGCTTCTTCGATCATGATGAGCCCGGCGGATCCCGCGAGGTACTGTCTCAGGATCGAGAGGTCGACGGTGTCGATCGTGCCGCTGTTGTTGAGATCTCCGTAGGTGAAGGGGGGAGGAACGACCGTGACGGTGAAGGTGTCCGTCAATCCGTCAAATCCTACGGTGACCGTCTTTTCTCCCTCGCTCGAGAAGTCGTATCCGAACGTGAAGCCGTCGAAGCCCTCCGTGACTGTCTTCGTGAAGCTGCTGCCGTCTCCGTTGGAGTAGTTGAGCCCGATTCTCAGCCCAGAAGTGTCGAGCGCTTCTCCTTTCTCGTAGACGTCCCTGCCGCCGCTTATGACCTCGATCGAAACGAGCTGAGCCGTACTTGCTGTCGTCACCGCGGTGAAGGTGATGACCTGCGTGCCGAGGTATGCGTAATAGCACGTTCCGGAGGCGTGGCTCCTGAGATAAGCGTTCGCTCCCGAGGAGCCGGAGGCGCTGTTGTACTGACCCGCCTCCGAAGTCGGGAAGAGGATGTTCCTGAAGCCCTTTACGGAAGTGGACGCCGTCGAGCCGGAGGAGACCCAGTTGGTGAAGTTGTTCCAGGTGTTGTAGCCGTGATGGAGCGCCTTGAAGTAGTCGACCTGCATATCCGTGTAGTCGTAGGTGTTCATCAAGAACGTCATATCCGCCTGATGTCCGTCGCCGCCGTCGAGGAAGGTCTTGCCGTCGAGGGTGATGAGATAGAAGGTCGAGGAGTCGTTGAAGCCGCCGGTATAGGATCCGAGAGGGATCATTTCCTGGCTGAGGACTATGTCCACCGAGACGTCGCAGAACCAGTATCTCTGACCGATCGTCGGACGGTAGAGTTTCGGCACTTCGCCGTCGGCGGTCCTGAGCAGCGAGATCGCTTTGTGGGTCGCCGCGATCTCCTTGTAGACGCCGGAGTCGAGGTTGTTGACCCCGTCCGAGGGCTCGTTGAAATAGAAGGCTTCGACGGAAAGTCTCGACGTCCAGCCCGGATGGTCGTTGAATCCGGCGACGACGTAGGTGTGGTCGGCGTGCATGTGCGTGCCGAGCCAGGCTTCAATGACCGGCTTCTGTCCGGCGGGAGTGATGCTCTCGATGTAGGTGAGAAGATCGCCGAGCTCGTATGAGGGGATGCCGCCGTCGATGACGATGAAGTGGGAGTTCTTGAGCTTTATCACAAAGCTGTCCCCGAAGTAGTTCATCTTTATCATGTGGAGGCTGTTTTGCGCTCCGCTCTTTGCGGTGTCTCTGTACTGATCTATCAGATGGTCGCTCAGAGGCTGGTTTGCCATCGCCGAGATCACGGTCTTCGACTGCTTTATCAGTTGGTTCACGCTGACCAGCGAATCGCCCTTGGTGAGCTGCGCAAGATAGACGTCGCCGAGAACGGTGTTCTCATAGACCTTCACGAAGCCCCTTGATTCGAGAGAGGAGACGATGCTCTGCGCGGTGGAAAGCGTCGTTCCGGTCCTCGTGACCGTGTATTCGCCGTGACCCTTGTCCTCGCCCGAGCCGGCGTAGACTCCGGCGAGCTGCTCGATGAGACTTCGCAGCGCCTGTTGTGTTATCGCTTCGTCCGCGAAGTACAGCGGAACGGTGACGGATTTCCCGTTGTGGATCTTCGTGCCCCAGGTCGCGGAGAAAGCGCTGACGTTTTTCAGGTCTTCAAGCGTCGAAAGCGACACGGTCTGGATCGCCCTTGCCGAAGTGTCTGAGACTCCGTTGAAAGTATAGGTATAAGTTCCGCTCGATCTCCAGCTGACCATATCGAAGGGGTAGGTCCCCTTGACGGCGTAGCACTGGTTGAGCCTTGCGACCGCGCCTTCCCTCAGAACGCTGAAGATCGGGTTGCCGCAGGTGATGACACCGGCGTTGACGCAGCGGTCGGCGTCGAACTTGCCGGTGTAGACGCCGCCGGAGAACGAGCCGGCGATCTTATCGTCGGGGATGTTGAGCGCGCCGGTGTTCAGGCAGTCGGTGAGCTTGACGGGACAGCTCTCCTGGTTCGCGGCGAACGCGCTGTAGTATCCGATGACGTCCGCGTTGAGGGCGTTCAGGGTCCCGTCGAACCAGCAGCCCGAAAATATTGCGCCGAACTGCGACTGGAATCCGCCCGTGTCGACGTCTGTCGTGTCGATAATGCCGTTGACGTACACGTTTATATAGGTCGCCTTGACGGAGGAGATATCGTAGTCCGTTCCCGGAGCGTTGGTGCCGGCTCTGGCGACGACAGATGAATAGCCCGACACGTTGAGGTAGGGCTCGATGAACGAAACGTTCTGTATGGTGCCGGAAAGCGAGATTATGAAGCTCTGGCTCGCGCCGGTCATATAAAGACCCGATATCGAGTGTCCCTGCCCGTCGAAGGTCCCTGCGAACGCGGGCTTCGGAGTCCACACTCCAAGGCCGGTCTGATTTGCCTGCATCTGAGAAGCCGTCTTGGCGTTCGCGACTATGTCGGCGGTGAGGATGACGTTCTTTCCCGCGTCGTCGGAGCCGTTAGACGCCCACGCCAGAAGCTCTTCGTAGCTTGATATCTCGATGACAAAGCCCGAGGTGGGGAAATCTTCTTCCGCAAAGTATTTCGGAACGGCGATCGTCAGGCCGCCGACGGTCCTGAGTCCCCAGGTGTCGGCAAACTTTGCGTTCTCCGATACATCGCCGCAGGAAGAGATGACGGTCGCTTCAACGTCGGTGCCCGGAGTGGGCGCGGCGCTGTTGAAGCAGTAGGTGTAGGTCCCCGAGGAGTTCCAGGCTTTGGTGTTCATGCTGAAGCTGCCCGAAACGGCGTAGCACTGATCGACTTTTGTCACGGAGCCGTCTCTAAGAGTGGTGAAGATCGGGTTGCCGAAGGAGATCGAGCCCGCGCCGACGCAGCGCGTCGCGTAGAACCTGCCGCTGTAGACGCCGCCCGAAAAACCACCGGCGACGCATCCCGACGGGACGTTGAGAGTTCCGGTGTTGAGGCAGTCTGTGACTTTGACCGGGCTGCTCTGCTGATTGCCGACGAAGCCGCTGAAATAGCTGTTGCTCGACGCGTTGACCGTGCCGTCGAACCAGCAGCCCGTGAACTTCGCGCCGTACTGCGACTGGAATCCCGCCGCGTTGTAGCTTGCCGTATCGACTATTCCGTTGACGTAGACGTTGATGTAGGTCGCCTTTACGTCTTCGATCTCGGCGCTGCTGCCGCTGCCCGAGGAGCTCCGGTGAGCGACGACCGCCGATCCGCCGGGGGTATTGACGTAGGGCTCGATGAAGAACAAGTTCTTTATCGTGCCGTCGAAGGTGCCGATGAAGCCCTGAGAGGAGCCCGACATATAAAGGCCCGAAATGCTGTGTCCCTGCCCGTCGAAGGTCCCGGTGAACGCGGGCTTCGGGATCCATCTGTTGAGGCCCGACTGGTCCTGCTTCATCTGGGCGGCGGTCCTGTCGTTGGCGGTGATGTCTGAAGTCAGGACGACGAGCTTATCCGCGTCGTCGGAGCCGTTTGACGCCCACGCGACAAGCTCGGCGTAGGTCCCGATCGGGATCGTGTAGCTTTCTTCGGGGAAGGGCTCGTCCGCAAAGTACGCGGGAACGGGGATCGTATTATCTCCGACGGTCTTCGATCCCCAGGTGTCGGCGAATTCCGCGTGTCCGAAAAGATCGGCGGGATCCGCGATCACTTCGGCCATGACGTCCGTATCGGGAGTAGGGGAATTGCTTTCGTAACAGTAAGTATACGTTCCCATGGAGTTCCAGCTGACGGAATTCATGGTGAAGCTCCCCGAAAGAGCGCAGCAGCTTTCGATCTTCGCCTCGGCGCCTTCTCTCAGGATGCTGAAGATCGGGTTGCCGAAGGAGATCGTCCCGGTGTTGAGACAGCGCTTCGCATAGAACTTGCCGTTATACACTCCGCCGGAGAAGCCGCCGGTTATCCTGTTGTCGTAGACGTTTATCGAGCCGGTGTTCAGGCAGTCGGTGACCTGGACGGGACTGCTCTGCTGATTCGCGACGAATGCGCTGTAGTAGTTGTTCCCGGTGGAGTTCACCCTGCCGTCGAACCAGCATCCCGTGAATCTCGCGCCGCGCTCCGCCTGGAAGCCCGCGGCGTTGTAATCGGTCGAATCGACTATGCCGTTGACGTAGACGTTTATATAGGTCGCCTTCACTTCTTCGATCACGGCGCCGTTCCCGATCCCGAGGCTGCTGTGCTGGGCGATGACGGCGATGCCGCCGTTAGACTTGACGTAGGGCTCGAGGAAAAACACGTCTTTCATCGTGCCGTCAAACGAGTATATGAACGCCTGAGAGGAACCGGTCATATAAAGACCGTATATTGAATGTCCCTGTCCGTCAAATGTCCCGGCGAAAGCGGGTTTGGACGTCCAGCTGTTCAGACCCGATTGATCTGATTTCATCTGAGCCGCCGTTTTGTCGTTGGCGACTATGTCGGCGGTGAGTTTTATGATCTTGCCCGCGTCGTCGGAGCCGTTCGAAGCCCACGCGGCAAGCTCTGCGTAGCTGCCGATCAGGATCGTGCCGCTCTCCGCGAACGGCGCGAAGGTGCCGAGACTCAGCACCATCACGGCGCAGAGCGCGAGGGCCAGCAGTTTTTTCATGTGTTCCTCTCCTTATTTATACTTTGAGACTTTATGGCAATTATACATCAATATCGCGGCTGTGTCAATCTGATTTTTCGCCCGGACCCGCACTCGCCGTCTTCGATCTCGAGGTCTGCGGCACCGAGGGCTCGTATCACGCGCGTTTCGGAGGCGGCGATCTCGCCGAGCTGCGCCTGAGCGGCGCAAAGAGCCGCGTTCTGACCAAGGACGAGATCCCCCTGACGCTTCCGTCGCCGATCCTCGCGTGGACCCGGGCGTGTACGGACGGCGGCGACTGCTCTCTCTTCGGGATCGACGCCGCGCTCGGGCTGGTCCGCCTTATGGAAGCGGCTTACCGTTCGGCTGAGAACGGGGGAGTCATGACCCCGGTCGGGAGGGACGGGATCTGAGACCCTTTTTGCGGACGGTAGGTTCATACGGC
>JAFTEP010000137.1 GCA_017453605.1 Clostridia bacterium | reverse complement strand
AGCGCGATCCCGTTCTCCCATTTTGACACAGCCTGAAAAGAAACGCCAAGACTTTTCGCAAGCTGTTCCTGGGTCCATCCGCGCTCTTTTCTCAAGGCCTTGATTTGTTCGCCTATCTTTATCATTTTTTAACTCCCTAGTTTATTATGATTCGCGCTCATCACGCTCCTATTATAACCGCTTCCCGTAAATAAAGCAATAACTTACCAGACGAACTTTTTCATCCCGCGGTTGAAAAAGCGACTAATAATTCCTTAGACGCAAATTGTAGTTGCAAAACTGTTGAGAATATGCTAAAATATAACAAGAATAAACGAGGAGGTTTTTGAAAATGAAAAAACTGATCGCAGCGGCGGCAGCTCTGTTGATACTTCTCGCTCTCACATCCTGTGCTGACACAAAGACGACTTCAACCGAAAAAGACGCGACTATGACGGCCCAAAAAACCGTTGAAGCCGCGGGGCTTTCGGGAAACGTCACTATAAGCGAATGGTTCGACAAAAAAGGAGAGGGCGAGGATTTCACCGTCACTGTCAAGCTCGTTGAACTTCTGAACCCCTACTATGCGCGCGTCGAGGACGAAAGCGGCAGCGTGCTTTTATTCGGGCTCTGGGAAAACGGCGAGCCCAGGGCGTTTGAAGAAAAAGACGTCGCCGTCGGAGACACGATCGTTGTAAGAAATCCAGTCTACAACGTCTACGAAGGCAACGTCGAAATGAAAGAAGGCACTCTCGCCGAGAAAAAATGACATAACAAATAATCGTCGAAAAGGGCGGGGAAGTCTCCCTGTCCTTTTCTTATGCCGTTATTTTTTCCGTCAAACAGTTATTCAGAGCGGTTCAGCTTTGCCATTGAAGCGATCGTCGGGATATTCATCGGACAGACGTCCATGCATGAGAGCGATTTCGAGCAGCCGCTCCCGAAGTGCTTTGCGTAGTTCTTTTTTATCTCCTGCGCTTTGTTCTTATTGCGGGAGGCGACGAGATAGCAGTCGTTTGCAAAGACAGCGCCGAAGAAGTTCTTTCCGTTCACGTAGTTGGGGCATACTTCGAGACACAGACCGCACTTCAGGCATTTTGCCGCCGTGTACTGATGCGCGTGATCCTTATCGGACGACGGATTGTATTCGCCGATATAAACGTTTGTTTTCGTGAGGTTTTCGTGTATAAGGGAGCGATCCGTCATAAGGTCGCGCACCGCGGGGAATTTGCTGAGCGGTCTCAGTTCCAGAGTATCTGATTTCAGATCCTTCAAAAAAGTCTCGCAGGCGAGCGCGGGAACGCCGTTTATCACCATCGCGCAGGCTCCGCAGACGCCCTGAAGGCACGAGCACTCCCAGCCGATACGGGCGGTGTTTTCCCCTTCGTCGTTTTTGATATCGTCGTGATAGTTGATGTAGTCCAATACCCCGGCGACGGAATTTTCCGCCGGTCCGTCGTATTCGAACGTCTCCCAGTACGGCTCTGACGCCGCGGACTGACGCCTCAATATCTTAACTTTCATATTCGTTCTCCATATCCTGACTGACGCTGAATTTTCCTTCGTCGTATGAGATCAGAGTCGCGTGCGCGAAGCACTCCTCGGTTTTATTGAAGTCGCTCCTGAAATGCGCGCCGCGGCTTTCTTTCCGTGCGTTCGCGCAGAGAAGCGTCGCTTTTGCGAGAGTCAGTATCCCCGTCAGACTGTAGTTGTAATACGGCATCACGCTCCGGTCGTAGTTGATCTTTTTCGCGATGGAAAGATAGTAGTCGACGTCTTCGAGACCCTTTGACAGATTCTCCTCGCTTCTCACGATCCCGAGCCTGCCGCACATCGTCTGACTGAGCATATCGCGGATATACATGACCGGGAATCTGCTTTGGGAATCCTTTGAGCTTTCAAGTTTATTCTGTTCTTCACAGACGGTCTTTTCGAGATCCGGATGACCTTTTTGATCTTCTCTCTGAGAGATCGCGTCGGCGGCGACTTTCGCGCTGTAGATCGCGGCGAGAAGAGAATTTCCGCCCAGGCGGTTCGCGCCGTGATACATCGACGCGCATTCGCCCACTGCAAAAAGATTTCTGACGCTCGTCTCGTGATCGAGATGCACCGCCAGTCCGCCCATGAAAAAGTGCACCGAGGGCTCGACCGGGATCGGATCGGTATGGATATCTATTCCTCTGTACTTCCGGCAGAGGTCCCTGACTTCCGGCAGACGCTCGTCTATGATCTTACCGTCAAGGAATGAAACGTCAAGGAATACCGGGTGTCCAGCGGCGTCGATCTCGCGCGAGATCACGTCGCGCGTCATGAGGTTTCCGCGCGGACCGTATTTTTCCTCCATAAAATAGCGCCTTGCGCTGTCCTCTTCATAAAAGAGCCTGCCGCCTTCGCCCCTTGCCGCTTCCGAGATCAGCATGCGCTTCTGCGGCGTCTCGAGAGTAGTCGGGTGATACTGTATGAACTCGAGGTTTTTCAGCACAGCGCCCTGCATGAAAAGGCGTCCCGCGGCGTATCCGTCGCAGAGAGCGGAGCCCGTGGTCTTCCCGAACAGAGCGTTCTGACCGCCGGTCGCCATCACCACCGCGTCGGCGTACACCGCCTCCAGTTTTCCGTCATTTTCGTCGAACAGTATAGCGCCGTGACAGACGCCGTCTGCTATCAGCGCGGAGTGGAACCAGCTCCTGCGGCGCGTTATGAGCCCCGACGCCTCGTAGCGCCTGGCTTCCATTGCGAGTGAGGACACGATCTGTTTTCCCGTCGAGGCTCCGCAGTAGTGGGTGCGCTTATACGACTGTCCTCCGAACGCTCTTTTCATCGGGCGGGAGTTTTCGTCAAGCGAAAACACCGTGCCGATTTTTTCCAGATAATTGATTATCTCTTGCGCGTGTTCGCAAAGACCGCTCACCGCGCGTTTTCCGGCAAGATATCCTCCGCCTTTAAGGGTGTCTTCGACGTGACGTTCAAGCGAGTCGCCCTCTTCGTGCTCAGAGGTCACCGCGTTTATCCCTCCGGCGGCCATGACGGACTGAGCGCGTTCGGAGGGGAAGGGCGCCGCAAGCGTCACCCGGATCCCGTGCTGAGCGCAGCGGATCGCGCAGGAGAGCCCCGAGATCCCTCTTCCGATTATCAGAACTTTCTTCATTGTGCGCCTCCCGCGGGCAGGAAGATCGAAAGCTGCCCTTTGATGACCGCGACCGAGGCGGCGACAAAGAACACCGCGCAGACGATCATAACGATCCTGTCGACCTTTTTCTTCTTTTCTATTGACGTGAGCCTCCCGAGCGTGACAAGAGCGCGTGACACCGAGACCGAAACGTGCGCCAGCGTCACGGCGTAGAAGATCGGCTGAGAGATCATAAGGACGACAAACAATCCCCATTTGCCGGTCTGAGCGCAGGTTGTCAGAAGATCGAAGGTGTTGATATGTAAAAACAGAAGAGGCAGGATCAAGATCGCCGTCGCCCTCTGAATGATCGTCCCGACGTTCTGTTTCGGGTACTGATCGAGCCTTGTGCCTTCCGAGGAGAAGAAGACGATCGCCATGGCGAATATCGCGTGCAGGCAGGCGAACGCCATGAAAGGTCTTGCCGTCAGGTTTTTCAGCAGCTGATTGTCATACATGGCGGCAAAGGAGAACGCGACGTATCCGATATGCACGAATATCGCCGCGGTCGTCAGCATGGACAAAATCGCGTTGATCTTTTTCAGCTTCATTCTTTTCCTCCTTGAGTAAACGGGATCTCATTTTGCGCTTTGTATAAAATCTTCAAGTATTTTACCACATTTTTTGATATAAAGCCATAGGATTTTTATTAAAACCCCCGCTTTTCACAAAGTTATTATTCCGGCTCTTCGTTTTTAAGAAGCCTTCCCTCAGCGTCGGAGTTTTTCCTATCTTCTCCTCTCGGGGATAAGTTCGCTGATCGCGGCAGCAGATATGATGAGCGCGGCGCCGAGCCAGCCGGTCCAGGCGAGAGGCTCGCGCAGGAAGATCACGGAACACAATACCGACACTACCGGCTCGAGATACCCGAGGATCGCGACCGACTGCACGGGAAGCTTTGCCATTCCGTTGAAGTACAGACAGTATGCGACGCCGGTCTGCAAAACGCCCAGCATCAAAACGATCAGTCCCGACTTAAGATCCGGCACGGGTATAGAGCCGCCGTTTTTTATGAGCATATACGGCAAAACCGTGAGCGCGGAGATCGCGAGCTGGAGGGTCGCTCTGTCCATTGCCGAGACGCCGTTCATCCTTCGGTTGCAGAAAACGATCCCGGTGAAACAGCAGGCCCCCGCAAGTCCGAAAACGATGCCGACGGGATTTCCGATGCTGCCGCCGATTATGCCCGACACCAGAATGATGCCGACGAGCGCCGCGGCTATGCACGGGATCTTTCTTAAATCAAGCTTTTCTTTCAGAACGAGCGGTGTCAGAATGATGACGAAGATCGGCGCCATGTAGTTGCATAAACTCGCGATCGCCACCGTCGTATTGACGTATGACGCGAACAGAAAGATCCAGTTGAACCCGAGCGCTATGCCCGAGATAACAAGCACGACGGCGTTTTTCTTTATTGCTTTCGCGTCCGGCTTCTCTCTTCGGACAAGTCTTAAGATCAGTATGAACGCCACACCGATCACTCCGCGGTAAAACGCCACGGCTTCGCTCGGAAGATCCGCGAATCTCAAAAACATCCCGATCGTTCCGTAGAGTATCACCGCGAGAATGAACTGCAGGCGCACCTTAAAAAGCCTCATTGGTCACCTTTTTCTATCGTGAACGGCTCAATAGTTTTCTTTTCTGACCTCAAAATATGCCTGCGGATGCTTGCAGACGGGGCAGACCTCCGGCGCGGCGGTCCCTACGACGACGTGACCGCAGTTGCGGCATTCCCAGACAGTGACTCCGCTCTTTTTGAACACTTCCATCGTCTCTACGTTTTTCAACAGCGCACGGTATCTTTCCTCGTGCATCTTTTCGATCGCCGCGACTCCTCTGAACTGGGCGGCGAGCTCGCCAAAGCCCTCTTCCTCGGCTTCGCGCGCCATTCTCTCGTACATATCCGTCCACTCCGCGTTTTCGCCCTCGGCCGCGTGAAGGAGGTTCTCGGAGGTGTCGCCGAGTTCTCCGAGCGCCTTGAACCACAGCTTCGCGTGTTCTTTTTCGTTTTCCGCGGTCTGCAAAAACAGTGCGGCTATCTGCTCGTAACCCGCGTTTTTCGCGACCGATGCGAAATAGGTATATTTGTTTCTCGCCTGGGATTCTCCTGCGAACGCCTCGCGCAGGTTCTTTTCCGTCTTCGTTCCGGAAAACGGATTCTTCTTTTCTTCATCCGCCTTTTTGAACTTCTCTTCGGGCTGTTTGCAGACGGGGCACTTCTCAGGAGGAAATTCTCCCTCGTGAACGTATCCGCAGACGGAACATATCCATTTTGCCATATTCGTTTCTCCTTCAGTTCCTTTTTTCTTTTCGTTGTTCGGTATCGCTTCGAGTATCTTTTTTGCCGTTTCGATAGGAAATTCCTCCGACGGAGGAGCTTTTATCAGTTCTTCGAGAAGCTCGTGCGCGTTCGCGCTCTGCGGAAGCATATATCCCGCCTCTCTCATGAGGTCCTCCGCGATCAGCCTCTCTGACTTCGCGACCGCCGTCATGAGCCTGAACAGTCCGTCTTCTTTTGCGGCATTTGCGATCTGGAGGGCGGCAGTTTCTCCTATTGTTTTGCTCTCTGCCATATCGCGGAGCGCGGCGAGGACTTGTCCTTTTTTTGGCTGCTGAGCCGGCAGCTCCTCGGGGATCATGCTTATCGCGCCGCTCGGACAAGCCGCGGCGCAGACCCCGCAGCCGATACATTTTTGCGCGTCGATCACGCTGTTTTCGGTATCGGTCGCGCCGACGGGACAGACGTAAAGACAGAGGCAGTCTTTCGTGCAGAGCCTCAGATTTCTTACCGCGTGACTTTTCATTTTTCAAGCCCTCCCTTCGATCTTCTCGAATTTCCACTCGGGGACCTTGCATACAGGGCAGAGCTCGGGCGCTTTGTCGCCGACGTAGACGAATCCGCAGACCGTGCAGACCCACACGTTAGCGCCGGCGAGCATCGCCTCGCCCTCTTTAAGGTATCTTGTGACAAGAGACGAGAGCATCCTCGTCACCTTTTCGCCCCATACGCAGACGCGCGCCGCGCCTCTGTCGCCGTTTGAATCGGCGCTCTCGCGCACCTGAGCGTAATTGTCGGCGTCGTCATGCAAAAGATCGGCGATCTTTTCCACGCTCGCGTCGTTTACGGGCGGCGTGACGGCGGCAAAGTAGTCGGCGAGTTCTTTAAAGAGTTTTGCTTCCTCCGGCTTGTACTGCTTTTCACAGCCGCGCGCGAGGTTGGAGCAAAGAGCGGAGAGCTGTCCCGCCGAAAGAGCTTTCATTCCGGCGTCCGCTGTCGCCGCGGCGGGCTTAGGCGCCGCGGACTTTTTTTCTGTTTCGGGTTGAAAATCCTGTTTAGACGCACCGCAAAGAGGACATTTCCAGGTGTCGGGCAGTTGATCGAACGGAACTTTTTCTTTGTCTTCGTCATAGACGTGTCCGCAGATCCGACATACGTATCGCATATATCTCCTCCTGTCTGGTTTTTGTATTTTTCATTATAACCGATATATGTTAATAATTTAATAACACGATCAAATTTTGTAAAATCGAATGAAAAATCTCCCCTCCGTAAAAAGAGGGGAGTGTCACGCCGATTTTGCCCTGTCTCATCGGCAAAAGGGCTCATAGAAAGAAATAAACAATCAGGACCGCGAGCGCTATCACGACGGCGCCGACAAGAATCCCGATCCATGCGCGGGATTTTTTCTTGACGGGTCTATAGGTCTCATCTTCGGTCGGTACAGTTTCGGTTTCCTGTACTTGAATTGTCCGGCGTTTCTTTTGTTCTCTCGGAACGCTGTTTTCCGACTCCGATTTTTTTCTGAGCTGAGTCAGCGGATCGTTCCCGGATAAAATGCGGCTGTAAAAATCACGGACGAATTTGAGATCCTCAGGTTCACTGATCGGGTATGAGCCGGAAACGTGGGCGATCTGATTTCTTGCCCAGCGGACATGTTTCAGCATCTTCAGATCCGTATACCAGGAAGTAACACGGTTTCTTCCCTCATTATTTTTTTGTTCCATATTGGCTATATATTCACTGATACCGTTTTGAGAAGCATAATAAGACAAACAGACCCGAATTGCCTTTTGGTAACGGAAATGCTGAGTTCTGAAGCCCTTGTGATAAATCCCCACGCCAAAATTCTTGAATACAATGAATTTGAACGTCCTCT
>JAFTEP010000136.1 GCA_017453605.1 Clostridia bacterium | reverse complement strand
TCTGCTCGGTCCGATCGGTCTCATCCTCGGCTGGACGACAGTCGAAGGCGCTCAGGCTCCCGGCGTCCTCCAGTGGGTCGGCATGGCGCTCGTCTGCTTTGTGATCCCCGCCGTCCTGTGTCCGATCCTCGCGGCGCTGATGAAGAAGATCGGCTGGATCAAGGACGGAGATATGAAGCTCGAGCTCTGAAAAAAAGTTAAACGGAGGTGAAAAGAATGGATCTTTTGCGCAGCGAAGAACTGATCCTCGGCACTTACATCCTCGCGCCCTACGCTCAGACCGAAAGGCATATCCGCGAGCTTGCCCAATGCGGGATAGATCTTGTCGTCTGTCTGAAGCCGAACGGCAGGGAAGTCCTCGATCTTCTGGCAAAGTACGGGATAGGCTGTATCGTCACGGGCGTTCTGCCCGCGTGGTGGGGCGGCAGATCTCCTAACGGCAGGATGGCTCAGGACGTCCCTCTCGAAGCCTATCGCGAGGCGGCGGCAAAATACGCCGATCACCCTGCCGTCTGGGGCATTGATATCGGCGACGAGCCCTCCGCTCTCGATTTCGAGCATTACGGAAGAGCCGTCGCGCTTTGCAAGACCCTCTTCCCGAAGAAGATGATCTATCTCAATCTGTTCCCCAATTACGCCGCCGTCGCCACGAACACCGAGGACGTCGTGACCAGCCAACTCGGCTGCGCGACCTACGAAGAGCATATAAAACTCTACGTCGAAAAGGTCCCGCTCGACTACATAAGCTACGACAACTACGTCTATTCCCATACTCTCGACAAGCCCGGCGGGATGTTCGACAATTTCCGCATCGTCGCCGACGCCTGCGCCCGCACCGGAAAGAGCTTCTGGTATATCCCTCAGGTCAACACCAGACAGCCCGAACGCGATATAACCCCCAACTGCCTGCGCTATCAGGCGTACCTCGCGCTCGCTTACGGCGCCTGCGCGATCAACTGGGCGTGCTGGACCAAGGGCTGGTGGGAAAAGAACGTGCTCGACGAAAAAGGGGAGAAGACTCCTCAGTACGACAGGCTCAAAGAAGTTAACTTCGAGCTGAGGCGCTTCTGGGAGCATCTCAGGGCTTTCAGGCGCACAGATACGAAGCTTCTCGGCTTTGATTCGGCTCCTGATTTCTCCCTCTATCCCGCGCTCGCGCCCGCAAAAACTCTCGATCTCGGCTTTGTCCGCGATCTCAGGGGCTCTGACGGCGCGGATCTTGCCGTCGGCGTGTTCGCCCCGAAGAAAGCCGGCGGAGAAAACGCGCTTCTTGTCTGCAACTGCTCGGATTTCAGAGACCTTTCACCTTCGTCGCACACGGTGGCGTTCCGTTCCGACAGCACGGAGGTCAGGCTCGTCGGAGCTTCCGGACCGATCCCGCTCGAAAGGACCCCGGACGGAGAGTTCCGCTTTGAACTCTATACCTGCCGCGCCGCCCTTATCGTCTTCGGAGACTGAACAAACACGATCCAAAAAGGGCGGGATCGAAAAGCCTGATCCTGCCTTTGAACAACAGATCAAAAGAGAAAAAGCTCCGCACTCTCTTCGGTGCGGGGCTTTCGTTTCTGTTGGTTCCGAGCGGGTCGAATTCTTTTCGGTCAAACTTGATGCACTATTTTATCCGCTGTTTCAAATCGTTTTGAGTTCTTTGAGACAGCGTTTGCACACGAAGAGGCCGGCGTATTCGACCAGATCGCTTTCTGAAGAACAGAACACGCAGCGGCTGACGGCTTTCTTGACAAAGATGGTGTCGCCTTCCGAGCTGATCTCGAGTTCGGTGTCCGAGTCGATCCCGAGAGCCTTTCTCATGTCCTTCGGTATCACGAGTCTGCCGAGTTCATCGATACATTTTCTTCTGATTTTTGTGTCCATTTATGAACCTCCTTCCCACTGTCGAAATTTTAGCAAAAAAAAGGGGTCATATCAAGAACTAAATGTAAACAAAATGAAAAAAATCGCCCGAATCGAAGAATTTTCGACCCG
>JAFTEP010000135.1 GCA_017453605.1 Clostridia bacterium | reverse complement strand
CCGCTTTCGTTACCGTATTTTTCGCTATCGCCCCCACCTTGTCATCCTGAGCGAAGCGAAGGATCCGGCTGTTACAGCTTCAGCAGTATGACCGCGGCAACTCCCGCGGCGAGCGCGGCGTAATGATTAACTTTAAGTTTTTCTTTGAACAGGATCCTTCCGCACAGAAGCGATGCGAGGATCGTTCCCGCTGAAATTGCCGGAAACATTACCGAGGCGTTTTCCGATCCCGCAAGTATCAACGTCATAAAAATCGCGATTCCGTTTGTCAGTCCGGCCAATACGCCGTAAAGTTTTCCCTTTTCGGTTTTCAGCTCCCCGAAGGGCGCTTTTCTGAGCGCGAGGATCGAGAAGACAACGGAGCACAAAAGCGCGGCAAACAGCATAAATTCCTTGCTGTATGCTCCGGGATAAAGATTCTGATGCCGCTTCTGCAGGATCGAACAAATGCCGTTGCTCACAAAAGTGATCCCGACAAACATAAGCCATTTGCCGTATGCGGTCGGCTTCTTTTTCTTTTCCTTGATCTTGTCCGCATTGGTCAGTACGATCGCGAAAAGCAAAAGCGCAAATGCCGGATACTGGATCGGTTTCAGCGATTCATTTCCAAACGTGATCCCCCAGATCAGCGGGATCACGACCGAAAATGATACCAGCATGCTTGTCAACGCCATCGGACCGCGGCAGAGCGCCTGATATCCCGCGTACATGGAAAAGCACAGACATGCGCCGTACAAAACGCCAAACAGCAGCGTCGGCAGATGAAAAGTGAACCCGAAAGCGCAGATCAGCGCGAAGAAAACGAGAGCGGTACAGGATTTTATTGCGTTAAAAACTGCGGAATTCGAGCTGTTCCGATTAAAAAATATCGCGGCCGCGGATTGAGTTGCGGAAGACAGAACGATCGATAAGTAAATGATTATCAGCATATATTCTGTATTTCGGTTTTGCTCCAACCGGCTTTTTCATAATCGCCGCCGACCGGCATGACCTTGCGCCAAAGCGCGGCGGAATACGTAGTGATCGGGACGATCTTGCGGTTGTCGATGCTCTCAAATCCGCCGATGGCAGCAAGAGTCACGTAAGGCAATCCCTTTGACAGAGTGTGCCACGTGGTATGCATAAAGCCCGAGAGAGCCTGCTCCCTGACGGTAGAGCTCACCGCGCCGGTTTGGGCGCATCCTCTGTCCCACGGACACAAAATACAGTCAAAGCCCGCTTTTGCGAAGACCGAAGAGGTCTCCACGGGAGCTTGCGCGGACTCATATTGCCAATCCGCGACAACAAGGTCTTTACTCAATCTTTCCAGCATATATTTTTCCGCCTCCGCCGAGGGAGCGTTGCAGGCGTATCTGTTTTTCGGATTATAATGGGGATGACGGTACAAAAACATATCGCCCCACAAGATCACTCTTCGGTTTTGCGAACGCATCTGGGCGCTTATCTCGTTTATATAATCACATACGAGATCCATATTTTCGTTTGTCAGTTCAACGTTATACGCCTCGTCGCAGCCGATATGGAAATATCCGCCGTCTCCGCAAAGCTCTGTCAGCTCGGCGCGGATCTTTCGCATAAGCGTTCTGACTTTCGGATTTCTTATATCCCAGCGCCAGCCGTCCTCGCTGAAATAAGTCTGGAGCAGGGGATTTTGGTCAAGAACAACGTGCTTTCCGTGCATCAGGCGTCCCGCAGAGGCATGCCCCCAATGATTGAACATCGGGACGATCTCAAGTCCGAGGTCGTTTGCTTCCCGGATAACGGGTCTGAGCTGATCCTTTGTAAATGCGCGCGGCCATGAAAGCTCGCTCATGCAATCATATTGAAGCATCCCCCAAAACTCTAAAACGATATGGGTATATTTCAACGCGCCGCAAAACCTGATCAACTTTTTAAGCTCCCAAAGCTCCGTCTCGGGGAAAACGCAGAAATGCGCCATTCTGTTTCGGATCATCGGCTTGTCTTTGATTTGACAGCACTCTATTCCGATCGCGAGCGTTTCGTCCCGATCGATCGCCTGAAAGCGGTCAAGCAGGGTCATAAAACCGTGAATAAGATCCTTCTCGTTTTCGGCGTACACGCAAACGCCCTCGGTCTCTATATTGATACTGTATTCACAGCCGTCAAGGGGAAGCGGGTCCGCGTTTCCTATTCTGAAAATGAATTTCTCGGTTTCAAAGACGTTTAACTTGGAACACTGAAAGGAAAAATTATACCAGAATTCCTTCATGATATCCTTGTTCAGGCAAGGATGGGCGATCGAGTCGACATCGCCGCGAAAAGCAAAAGCGCCTTTAGTGCCGATAAGATTCTGCGGGTGAAAGATCATTAAAAACACCTCCAGATTTTTTCAATTACAGTATGTATATTTTGGCCGAAACCGTCATGACTCTCTGAAAATGATCGTGTGACCGGATCGGCTCTCGTTTTTTCAGCTATTTTTCCCTAAAAGCTCCGGGTCGGCGGCGAGATCCTCCTCGCTGTAGATCTTATATCCCTTTTTGATAAAGTATTCCGCGGTTATGCCGTCGCCTTTTTTGGAGTTTCCCGTGAAGGTCCCGTCGTAGATGCAGCCCTTGCCGCAGGAAGGGCTTTTCGACTTCAAGATCGCGGCTTCGCAGCCTTCTTTTTCAAACCTCTCCCCGGCGGCTCTCGCTCCGGCGAAAAACTCCCTGCTCCTGTCTTTGCCGTCGCGGTCAGTGACTTTATATCCCTGCCTCTCGCAGGGCACTCTCGGGGTAGGCAGACCTCCCATCGTCTCCGGACAGACCGGGATGAGGACGTGGTCCTTCATCAGCGCGATCACCTTTTCGTCCGGGACGGATCTCCCGTCGTACCTGCACGGCACTCCCAGAAGACACGCGCTCACCAGTAGCTTCATACGTTCAGCTCCTTTCCGTTCAGAACGGCGTTTACAAGCTTTTCGCCCTCATAACACAGCTTCAGCGAGAAAAACTTCTTCTCGCTTTCGAGAAGCGGCAGGAACACTCTGTCGCCCTCCCAGAGGGGAAGGGACGCTACTCGCGATTTTTCGATCCATTCGAGATCTCCCTCGTCGCATACCGAGAGCGTTCCCGAAAAATCGCGGCTCGTGAAAAGGTGCATCTGCTCGGTCTCCCACTTGTCGGAGACAAAGGTCACGATCCCCCTGTATTCATAGCTTTCAAGCTCCAGCCCGGTCTCCTCTCTGACCTCTCTTATGAGGCAGTCGGGCGGGCTTTCGTTTTCTTCGAGCTTTCCTCCGACGCCGATCCATTTTCCGCCGTTCGGGTCGGATCTTTTCTTGTTTCTGTAGAGCATCAGATATTTGTTGCCGCGCTCAAGATAACATAAAGTCGAATTTATCATTTCTTTCACTTCCTTTTGACATTATACTCCCTTTTTTTCTCAAAATCAACGCTTTTGTTTTTCGGCGTCTGAATCGCCCCCGGTTTTGCGGTCAATAATTGCTATTGACAGATTAAAGGAGGGCTAAAGCGAAAGTTGTTGAACAAGGTTGAGATCTGCGGCGTCAACACCTCGCGGCTCAAAGTGCTGACGGACGATGAAAAGACCGATCTTCTCAAAAGGATGAAGGATGGCGACAAAGACGCCCGCGACGAGCTTATTTCGGGAAACCTCAAGCTCGTTCTGAGCGTCATCCGCCGTTTCGCGGGCAGGACGGACGACCCGGACGATCTTTTTCAGGTCGGCTGCGTCGGGCTCATCAAGGCGGTCGATCACTTCGACGTTGGTCAGAACGTGAAGTT
>JAFTEP010000134.1 GCA_017453605.1 Clostridia bacterium | reverse complement strand
TCTTTTCCAGAGAGAGACCATCCATTCGGGATAAGAATACTTTTTTGAAAGTTCTTCAACGCTGTCTCCGAGCGATTTTCTCGGATCGCCCGCTCTGCACGCTGCTCTCAGCACGGCGTTCACAAAGCCCGAGGAGGCGGGCTCATAAGTCTTTGCGAGTCTGACGGATTCGTTCACGGAGGCGCTCTGAGGGATCCTGTCGGTGAAAAAAAGCTGATAAAGACCGAGGCGCAGGATGTTCTTGACTTTATTCGAGATCTTCGCCGCATCTCTCTTGCTGTAAAGAGAGATCATCCAGTCGAGGGTGACGCACCTTTCGATCACCCCGAGATAAAGCGCCGAATACAGCTTTTTGTCGGCCGGTGAAAGAGAGGATCTTTCAAGAACGGACGCGGATTCGAGATTTGAAAACCTTCCTTCTTTTTCGGTCCTCAGAAGAGAATTGAGGGCGTGTTCTCTCGCGGTCATTTCAGTCTGTCCGTGAAAGCGATCTTTCTTCCGTTGAGAAGACTTGCCGCATCCATCGCCTTTGAGCCGTCGGGCTGAAGTGTTTTCAGTATCAGCGCGCCTTTGCCGCATTTGACGGCGAGGGTGTTCTTTTTCATCCCGGCGGGAACGAAGAGTTCACCCGGTTCAAGAGAGTCGTCCGGCGCTTCGCAGAGCGCGGCTTCAAGCACTTTCATTGTATACCTGCCCTCGACTCCAGCTGTCGCTCCGGGATCCGGCGCGAGTCCTCTTATCCTGCAAAGGATTTCTTCGGCGCCCAAAGAAAAATCTATCGGTCTGTCTTCTTGCGTGATCTTTGCGGCGTAGCTTGAATAGGCGTCGTCCTGCTTTTCGGCCCTGATCTTTTTTACAAGAAGTCTGTCGAGCCACTCACCGAGAAGTTCAGCACCGAGTGACGCCAAAGCTTCTCTCAGTTCGCCCGCGTTCATATCGCCGATTTCGATCTCCCGTTTTGCGATCATATCTCCGGTGTCGAGACCTTTATCCATATACATGAGCGTCACGCCGGTCGTTTTCTTTCCGTCCATGATGACTCTGTTGATCGGCGCGGCGCCGCGGTATTCCGGCAGGAGCGAGCCGTGAACGTTCACGCAGCCGAGAGGCGGAAAATCGATGACGTTTTCGGGGAGGATCTTGCCGTAGGAAGCCACTGCGATCATTTCCGGAGAGATCTCTTTAAGCAGAGAATAAAACTCCTCGCTTTTCAGCGTCGCCGGCTGGAGGACGTCGAGAGAATTGTCGAGAGCAAACTGCTTGACGCAGTCTGTCTTCAGTTTATATCCTCTTCCGCTCGGTTTGTCGGGCTGAGTGACGACGGTGATGCAGGCGGATTCTTTTGTCTTTTCGTAAAGGCTTTTCAGGATCTCCAGAGCGAAGCTCTGAGTCCCCATGAAAATGAGATTTTTCATGTTTCAGCTCCCGAGCTGTTCGAGCTCTTCTTCGGTAACGAATCTCACGAGACTTTCGTCGTAGTAGAGCTTTCCGTCGAGGTGATCTATCTCGTGGCAGAACGCTTTCGCCAAAAGTCCCTCCGCGGTCTTCGTTCTCTTCTTGCCGTTTCTGTCGAGATATTCGACCTTGACTTTCATCGGACGTTTAGTGATGCCCCATTTGCCCGGGCAGGAAAGACAGCCCTCGACGGTCTCCTGCTCTCCGCTCTGAGAGAGGATCCGGGGATTTATAAGCTCAAGTTCATCTTCTCCGACGTGGATCACGACGACCCTTTTCAGAACGCCGACCTGCACGGCGGCAAGTCCGGCGCCGTCGGCCTTAGTGAGCGTTTCGTTCATATCGTCCAAAAGCGCAAGAACTCTGTCGTCTATCCTTTCGACAGGACGCGATTTTTTTCTGAGTATATCTTCCGTATCTTTTACGATCTGCCTTGTCGCCATATTTTGCTCCTTTCAGATAAGCGAGGGATTGATGTCTATATATATTTTCAATTTCTGTCTGTATTTTTTATCAAATTCACCGAGCAGTTTTGAAAACAGAGATGATGTTTCTTTTGACTGCCTGTACTTGATGACAAATCTTTTTCTGTAAACTCCGTTGAGTCTGTATATCGGCGCGTCCATCGGTCCGTAGACGATGAGTTTCAGAGACGGATCTTTTTTCAGCTCTCCCGAAAGCGTCTGAGAGAAATCTTTCATCGCCTCGTCAAGAACGCTTTCGTCCTCTCCCGAAAACCCGAACAGACACACCGAACAGAAGGGCGGATAAACGAGAGCTTTTCTGAGCGCTATTTCGTTTTCATAAAAGCCTAAGTAGTCCTGCCCCGTACACAGCCTAAGGACCTCGTGATATGGGTTGAGAGTCTGTATATACGCCCTGCCCGGAAGCTCGCCACGTCCGGCTCTGCCGATGACCTGAGTCAGAAGCGAAAAGCTGTGTTCATAAGCTCTGTAATCGGACATATAGAGCGACGTGTCGGCCATCACGACGCCGACGAGAGTTACAAACGGGAAATCGTGACCCTTCGCGACCATCTGAGTGCCGAGAAGAATGTCGGCTTCTCTGTTGCGGAACGCTCCGAGAAGTTTCTCGTGAGAGTTTTTTTGACTGACGCTGTCTGCGTCCATCCTGAGGATCCTCGCATCGGGAAAGGCTTTTTTGATCTCTTCCTCCGCTTTCTGCGAGCCGTATCCGTGATACATCAGGTGTGTCGAGCCGCATTTCGGGCAGACCTTCGGCGCCGGTTCTCTGTGACCGCAGTAATGACAGACAAGCGTTCTCCCGTTCTGACTGTGGAGGGTCAGCGAGACGCTGCAGTTCGGGCAGACAGGAACGTTCGCGCACTCTATGCAGGAGACAAATTTGTTGTATCCTCTTCTGTCGACAAAGAGTATCGTCTGCTCGCCGTTTTCGAGGTTGAGCTCGATCTGACTTTCAAGCTCCGGACCGATCAGTCTCTCGGGATCCTCCCTCAGAGTCGGTCTCAGATCGACGATCTTCACTTCCGGCAGAGGCGCGGATGAATAACGGTGGGGAAGTGTCAGCAGTTTATATTTTGCGCATTTAGCTTTATAGAAGCTCTCGACGTCCGGCGTCGCCGAAGAGAGGATCATCACGGCGTTGTTTTTGGCGCATCTGTACCGGGCGATATCTCTCGCGTGATATCTCGGAGAGCTGTCTGATTTGAAGCTCTGATCGTGCTCTTCGTCTAAGATTATCGCACCGAGTCCGGGGCAGGGAGCGAAGACGGCGGACCGGGTACCGAGGACGACCTTTTTCGAGCCGTTTTTAACTGCAAACCACGCGTCGATCCTCTCGCCCTCCGAAAGACCGGAGTGGATCACGCAGACGTTTTCCTTATATCTTTTCGACAGAAGCCTGTAGCTCTGAGAAGTGAGCGATATCTCGGGCACAAGATATATGACGGATCTTCCGCTTTTTAAAACTTCGTCAATTGTCTTTATCAAAACTTTCGTTTTTCCGCTCCCGGTCACGCCGTAGAGCATGAAAGCGTCCGCTTTTTTTTCGTTGACGGAATCGGCGATCTCGGAGAAAGCTTTATTCTGCTCGTCGTTTAGTTCAATCTCATCATCGGGCAGCGCATCTCCCGAAAAGAAACTGCGGTCGATCTTTTTTTCAAAGACTTCGATCACGCCCTGAGAAAAAAGCGTCTTTATCGGGCTCCTGCTTATCCCGAGCTTCGAACAGACTTCACTGACAGCGATCCCGTCTTCTCCCGCGGATCCGACAAGAGAAATAAGATCGGCGTATTTTGCGGCAGTCTTGTCCGGGATCACGATACCGCTAACAAGCCTTGCGGCGAGAACGGTCTTTTCGTTGACGGAATCCAAAAAACGAACTGTTTTGGTGAGTAATCCCGCTTTAATAAGTCTTGCGGCTTCTTTTTCGCTTATGCGGTATAAAGAGTCTTCCAGGTCGACTTCGACTTCGCCGTCGGGGCAGGTTTGCGCTGAGTTCATGAACGCCTCGGGATCGCAGACAGTATAGACTATCTTTGTTTTCAGCCTTATCCCCGATGGGAGAAGGGTCCGCGCAGCGTCGCTGAGAGTGCAGAAGCACTGCTTTCTCATATAACTGCAAAGCCCGAGAAGCTCTTCCGGGAGGCTGAATGAATCGTCGAGAAGTTCGTCGACGGATTTAAGTGTCATTTCCGGTTCGCGTTTTTCAACGGTCAGAACAAGTCCGTAAACGTTGCTCTCAGACGTACCGAACGGAATTTTAACGATGCTCCCGGGCTTTATAAGATCAAATCCGTCGCAGATATAGTCAAAGGCGCGATCCGTCGCTCTCGCCGATCTGAGGGGCACTACGCCCGCGACAAGATGCTCACTCAAACGGATCCCGCCTTTCTCTTAAACAAAACAAGGCGTGTTCCGCCAAATAAGAACACGCCGGACGCCCCGGGGCGTTTTCAGTTATTATTTTGGTCGCCGTCCTCAGGCATGATTATGTCGAAGCAGTGACGATACAACTGCTTGATGGCGGTGTTCACGGGCTTTTCGTCGACGATGGACTTTTTCGGCGCTGACTTGTCATCCCTGCTCTCGGCGGCGGCCGCCTCGTAGATCTCGTCGGTGATCTTTCTGGCGATCTTTGAAGCGGCGATGCAGAGGGTATAGCGGTTGTATCCGCTCTTGGTCAGATCTTCAACAGAGGGATTTATCATACTTTTTTCTCGGGCAAAGCCCTTCTCCTTTCGGATCGCGCCCGGACTGATAAAAGGGTTCGGGTCATAAATTTATCTCTATAATATTATATCACATTTTTTTCGGCAAATCAAGAGAAACGTATCAAGTTTTCTTGACAGTTTCAAAGATTTTTGATAGAATTTTATACGGGTGACAGACCTTGATCAAAAAACTCGGCATCGAAATGATGCCTCAGGTCTCAAGGCTTATCTGGAAAAGCTTTTATAGCGCCGAAAAGGACTCTTTCAGCCTTGAAGGAATGGAATATTTCAGAAATATGACGGAGCCTCCCGTACTTCAGCTCGAGATCCTCCGCGGCGCGACGGGTTTTTGGGGCGCGTACAAAAACGGCCTCCTCGCTGGCGTCCTCGCGACAAAAAAAGACCGTGTCGTTCTGCTCTTTGTCGGAGAGGATTTTCAGAGGCGCGGTATCGGCGCGGAGCTTATAAAATTTGCCGCAAAAAAATGCTCGGGAGAGTATCTGACGCTCGACTCCACGCCGTCTGCCGTCGGATTCTACGAGAAGCTCGGTTTTGTCAGGACGGAGCCGGAAAAACTCGAGGGCGGGATCAGATCCCTGCCCATGCGCGCCGAACGCGAGGTCCTTTTAAAAAAACTCACCAAATAAATAATTTTTCAGGAGGCCGAAATGGATTTTCT
>JAFTEP010000133.1 GCA_017453605.1 Clostridia bacterium | reverse complement strand
TTTGGAAGCGTTCCTTTATTTGTGAATTAACAAATGATTTGTTGCGTAAATCTTTAGTATTTCGTTTTAACTTTTACATTCGGCAATCAATCGAAAAGTTTTAAAAGTATTGTTTGATAATTGGCAGAAACACTTTGGTTTTCTGTTAAGTCAGAATTAAAAGTGCCGCTTTTAAGGCTTCCCCCCGGAGGGGAAGCTGTCGACGAAGTCGACTGATGAGGGGACACCGTTCCCCATATACGATCAGCTTCCCTCGTCTGAGCCTAAGCGAAGACGAAAGCCCGACGCCGAAAAATCAACTCCGAACTCCGAACTCCGAACTATCCCCCTCGTCTGAGCCTAAGCGAAGACGAAAGCCAATAAAAAAACCCAAACTCACGGGGTCAAGGGGACCGGATTTCACCCCGTACCACTTGCGGGTCGAGGACAGAGCCCTCGCGGGTATGCAAGGGGCTCACCCTTGTGCCCCTCAGAAGCCGCAGACGGAGCACAGGAATTCGAGTATGCGGAAGCGGAAACGGAAACGGGGAGTATCGACTGTGAACACTCCGGCGCTGCCGCGGCCGATGCCTGCGCCGACGAGCTCCTCCTCCGGCTCGGCGCATCCGAGGCAGAGCTGAGGAAAGAGCACGCACCACCAGTTTTTGCCCTCGCCGCTGCCGAGCTTCACACGCAGGGACAGATAGTTCCCGGCGGGCAGGCGAAGGGCGCCGTAAGTTTTCGTGGGGAAATCCTCCCTGCCGAGTTCGACCTTGGCGCGATATGGAACGCCGAGCTCTTTCAGGCAAACGTTCGCTTCATTTTCTATTGCCGCCCGGTTTTCGGCGAGGATCTTCATCGCCGCGTTCGCGTCGGACGCGTTTTGAGTGAGAGAACTCACCTTTTCGAGCAGGGCGTCCCTGACGAGAAGTTTGACGCGCTGCGCCTGGTCGGAGTCAGAATCGGCGACGACGTGAAGACGCACGACTTTGCCGTAGACCTCGCAGTCGGCGCTGACCGGCAGGATCACCCAGACGAAGATCAGCGCAAAAAAGATGAACAGCGCGCCTTTAAGCAGGATCTTCATTTTTACCTCCGTTAAATAATTTTAGCGTTAAAAAAACTCCGGACTGACTTGTCCGGAGTGATTGTTGACGTTAAATCAGGCGTTTATTCACGAAGGAGGCGTAATAGGCCTTGATTTTTTGTTTTCGCAGGACGCCGACGCAGTCTTTCGCGCTCTTTTCGTCGGGAAAGATCCCGAACACGGACGGGCCGGATCCGCTCATCAGCGCGCAGAGCGCTCCCGCGCGAAGGAGGGCTTCCTTGAGCTCGGCGATCTTCGGGCGCTGAGAGAGACTGACGGGCTCCATCACGTTGAAAACGCTTCCGGCGAGCATTGCGGCGTCGGCGCGCCTGAGTGCTTCGAGCGAGACCGATAGAGAACTGTGCGAGGGCTTTTCTTCGAGGGAATCGAAGAGGGAATAGATCAGCGGAGTGGAGAGCCCCGTGCAGTTTTTGGCGATCACCAGATCCGCGCGGGTAAAGTGGAGGACGTCCGTCATCTCTTCGCCCCTGCCGCGGCAGACGGCGCTTCCGCCGACGAGACAGAACGGCACGTCCGAGCCCGTCCGGGCTGCGACGTCAAGCAGGGCGGAGCGGTCGGTAATGCCGAAATAGTTTGCAAGAAGCCTGATGAGCGCCGCTCCGTCGGCGCTTCCGCCGCCGAGTCCGGCGCTGACCGGGATGTGCTTTTCGAGCGTCACGTCGAAGCCGCGCTCGGTTATCCCGAACGCGTCGAAGAAATTCATCGCCGCCTTGTAGCAGATGTTCCTGGCGTCGAGAGGGATGAGCGACGAATCCGAGAACTGCCTGAGCGTACCGACGGAGTTCGGGCTCAGCGTGACGGTGTCGTGCAGGGAGACGAGCTGCATCAGAGATTCGATCTCGTGATAGCCGTCCGGACGCTTCGAGAGCACGTCGAGGGTGAGGTTTATCTTTGCGTATGCCCGATCCAAGATCATTTTTTCTTACCCAGATACGTTTTCGTTTCGTTTCCGTCCATCAGGCGGCGTATGTTGTCCTTGTGCATGATTATGACGAAGACCGCCATCCCCAGGCTGAACACCACGTCGACGATCCACTTGGAGTAGGCGCTGTTGATGAGAGGATAAAGCGCGGCGGCGGTTATGGAGGCGAGAGAGACGTAGTGGGTCGCAAAGAACATCAGCGCGAAAACGCCCATCACCGCCAGAAAGACGATAGGATTGATAAACAGGATCGTTATCGCGCTCACGAGGACTCCCTTGCCGCCTCTGAAACCGTAGTACAGCGGGAAAACGTGTCCTGTCACGCAGAAGAAGCCCGCGATCGCCGGACCGCCGTAGATCCTGCCGACGATGAGAGCGGCGATGAAGACGGACAGAAAGGATTTCAGCGAATCTCCTATAAGGGTCAGAATCCCCGCCTTTTTGCCGAAGACTCTGAACATATTCGTCATCCCGGCGTTTTTGCTCCCGAGATCGCGCACGTCCTGTTTGTAAACGAGTTTTGACACGATGACTGCGGTGTTCACGCTCCCGAGAAGATACGCGACCACGGCGCACAGAAGATAGCCCGCGAAAAGCCATCTGACGTCCGTTCCCTCTCTGAGGATCAGACCTTTGTCGAGAAGCTCAAAAAAGCCCATAACAGCCCTCTTTTTTCGGTTTGATTACTGCGGTCCCTGCTCGCCCTTTTCGCGGACGACAAGCCTGATCGGAGTGCCCTCGAAGCCGAAGGCGTCCCTGAGACAGTTTTCGATGTATCTCTGATAGGAAAAATGGAACAGATCGGCCCGGTTGCAGAAGACGACGAAGTTCGGCGGCTCCACTCCGGTCTGCGTCATATAGTAGATCTTCAGCCTCCTGCCCTTGTCGGTCGGCGGCTGGACGCGGGTGGTCGCGTCGTTCAGAAGATCGTTGAGCATTCCCGTCGTGATGCGCTTGAGGGAGCTCAGACGGCAGGACACGATCAGCTCGAAGAGCCTGTCGAGCCTTTGACCCGTCTTTGCCGAGAGGAAGATCAGCGGCGCGTAGGTCATATAGGAGAAGGCGTCGTAGATCTTTTTCGTGTATTCCTTGACGGTCGAGTTGTCCTTGTCTATGAGGTCCCACTTGTTGACGGCGATCACCGTCGGCTTTCCGCTCTCGTGGGCGATCCCGGCGATCCGGGCGTCCTGGAACGCGGTCCCGTCTGCGGCGTCTATCATCAAAACGCAGACGTCCGAACGCTCAACGGCGAGCTTTGCGCGCAGGACGGAATATTTCTCTATATCGTCGTTTATCTTCGCGTTCCGCCTGATCCCGGCGGTGTCGATGAGGTTGAATTTTCCGAAGCGGTTCTCGAACGGAGTGTCGACGGCGTCGCGCGTCGTTCCGGCGATCTCCGAGACGATCAGTCTGTCCTCGCCGAGGATGCGGTTTATCAGCGAGCTCTTCCCGGCGTTCGGTCTGCCGATGACGGCGACGTTGATGACGTCCCTGCCGTCTTCCTCGGCGTCGCTTGACGGGAGGAGTTCGACCACCTGATCGAGGACGTCTCCGGTCCCGGTGCCGTGGATGGACGAGACGGGGAAGGGCCCGTATTCGAAGCCGAGTTCATAAAACTCGTAGAACTCGAGAGGCGGTTCGCCGACGGTGTCGGACTTGTTGACCGCGAGGATCACGGGCTTTGAGGATCTTTTGAGCTGAGAGGCGAGCTCTCTGTCGTCGGCGGTCACTCCGGCGCGGATGTCCGCCATGTAGATGATGACGTCGGCGGTGTCGATCGCGAGCCGGGCCTGACGCCTGACGTGGGCGGAGATGCCATCTGTGGCTCCGGTCTCGATGCCGCCGGTGTCGACGAGCATGAAGCTCCTGCCGTTCCACTCCGCGTCGCAGCAGATCCTGTCGCGCGTTACGCCGGGCGTGTCGGCGACGATGGAAATGCGCTGACCGGTGATCTTGTTGAAAAATGTGCTCTTGCCCACGTTCGGTCTTCCGACCACCGCGACCACGGGTTTTGACATTTTCATCATCCTTTCCGCTGTTGAAATGATTTATGTGAGTTTATTGTTTTCAGTTTTTTTCGGCTCCGAGTGTGAGCGCTTCGGCGAGCTCGGTGGCGGAATCCGTGAAGATCAGGGGTCTGTTCAGTTTTTCTTCGAGCTCGTACCTGCTCATTCCGTCCAAAAACAGATCGCCCTCGCTCCTGAGCATTTTCGAGGGTAAAAGGACCCTGTCGTTGAGCTTTATATCCTTCGCGGCGGCGACGATGTCGCTGCCGGTCAGAAGTCCCGATACCGTGACGCTGCTGCCGAAGAAGCGGTTTGTGACCGGGACGACGTCGATCTTCGCGCTCCCGCCCGCCTTTTTTCTGATTCGCTCCACCCAGTCGGCGACGTAATCCTTCGCGGCGACTCCGCAGAAGACTGTCGCGCTGACTGTCACGGGAGCGAGATCCTCTTCGAGCTCGTCCTTTATTTCGCTCTCCATGAGAGCGACCGTGCCGACTCCGTTGTCGAGCTGGGGATAGCCCTCGTAGAACTCTTCGTCCGGGATCGGGCGGCAGGCGGTGATGTAAAACTCGTCTGAGCAGAAAACAAATCTCGTCCCGGCTTTTTCGAGCGCCATTTTCTGAAAGCGTTCGGCCAGATCGAGGACCTCCGAGGCGCTTTCGCGGTCGTAGGGGAGGAGGGGATAGAGCCCCTCTCTGTGCGCGGTGAGCCCCGCCGGCACCGCCGCGACGCTCTCTACCGCGGGATAGAGCCCGAAAAGGTCGTCAAGCGTTTTTTCGAGCGCCGCGCCGTCGTTGATGCCGCGGCAGAGAACGAGCTGGCAGTTCAGGCCTATCCCGCCGTCGGCGAGATATCTGAGTTTTTCCATTATGTCCCCGGCGAAGCGGTTCCCGAGCATTTTTATCCTGAGATCGGGATCGGTGGTGTGGACGGAAACGTTCACCGGACTTATGTGCATCTTTTTTATGCGGTCGAGTTCGTCGAAGCCTACGTTTGTCAGCGTGACGTAGTTTCCCATGAGAAAGCTCAGGCGCGTGTCGTCGTCCTTGAAATATATACTCTCCCTCATGCCCTTCGGGTTCTGATCTATGAAGCAGAAGATGCACTTGTTGCGGCAAGTCTGCTTGGAGTCCATGAGAAACGTCTCGAAGCCGAGCCCGACGTCGTCGTATTCGTTCTTTTTTATCGCCGCCTCGAAAAGCCCGCCTCCGCGGCAGAGCGTGAGAACGACCTTCTTTTCGGTGATGAAGAAGCGGTAGTCGAGAACGTCCCTTATCGGGTGGCCGTTTATAGCGGCGAGCAGATCGCCCTCTCTGATCCCCGCTTTATCGGCGGGAGAGCCGTCTTCAACCTGACAGATGCGCACCATACGAAACTCCGGAAACTTTAAAACAAAAAGAAAAAGACACGCCGAGACCAACCGGTAACGGTCTCATTTTCAAAAAATCGAGACGTCAACGGTTGTCCGGGTGTCCTCAGAACTGAGCCGGACTAAGCCGGCTGACGCTGCCTCGGCTCTCAGGCCTTGGCATCCATATTCAAAACGACCTTGCCGTCGTATCTGCCGCACTCGGCGCAGATCCTGTGGGGAAGGTTGAGCGCTCCGCAGTTGGGGCACTTGACGAGCGCGGGAGCGGTGAGCTTCCAGACGCTTGAACGTCTCTTGTCTCTTCTCGCCTTTGATGTTTTTCTCTTCGGTACTGCCATTGTGATTACATCCTTTCGATCCGCGGACTTGCCGCGCCTGTGTTATTGTTTGAAAAAATCCATGAGTCCCTCGAGTCTCAGATCTGTCTGCCTTCTGTCGCAGCCGCATTCCGAGATATTGAGGTTTTGTCCGCACTTGAAGCAGAGCCCCTTGCAGTCGTCGCGGCAAAGAACCCTGAGAGGAAGATTCACCGCCAACTGTTCGAAGCAGAGCGCGTCGAGATCGACCGATCCGTCCGTTATCGGGATCTGGTCGGGATCGGAATCGTCGGCGAGCTTGTCCTGTTCTATCGCGGTCACGTTCACCTCGACCGAAAGATCTCTTTCGAGCTCTTCGAGACATCTTGCGCAGTGCGCCGAGAAGCGGCACGATATCGTGCCGTTCAGCTCGATGAAGCCGCCGATCTCCTTTGCTTCGCCGCTGAATCTGACGGAAAGGATCTTTATATCGGGATCGTCGATGCCGGGTTGAGGTTCGACCTCGAAAGTGAGTTTGTCCTCTTCTCCCGACAGGAGCTTTGAGACGTCCAGACGCGTGTTCGGCAGTTTTATGTTCTCCATAAGATCTCCCAAAAAGTACGGGCATTTAGTAATTATATACCTGTGTTTTGGATTTGTCAACGGTTTTTCAGAGGATTTTTGAAGTTCGCGCTTTTTTTAATCGATTTTCAGGCTCGCGATCCTTTCGCTCTCCCTCAAAACGTCCCCGGTCCTGTCAGGACTCGTCGGTCGCGGCAGACGATGAAAGCATGACGTTCACGCTGTATTCGCCGACCGCGTAGCAGTCTTTTAGCCTGAGCGCGTCCTGATCGACGATGAGGGCGACCTTTTCTATCCTGTCGTTCGGACTCTCGTAGACCGAGAGATCGACTTTCAGCCTGATCTCTCCCGCATCGAGCTCCTTCAGCGCCTTCGCGTCACCCCTGACTGTTATGTCGACGGTCTCCTGGCTGAACGAATACTCCATCCCCTCCGCCGGGATCACTTCGAGCGAGGGCTCGGCAAGGGCGACGGAAAAGCGTTTGGAGGTGTTGGTCGGCTTGACGCTTATTTCGACGCTTTGAGCTCCGAACGCGGATTCGAGCGCGATGCCCTCCGGCAGACTGATGCTGTCGACTGAGAACGTCGTGCTCGTGCCGGAATCGGCGAGCGCGGTCTCGTCGACCTGCAGGACGACGAGCTCCTCGAGCGCGTCGATCTTGTCGGGATCACCCCTCAGAGTCACGGACTCGGGCTTTATCTCGAGCTTAACGCCGGACTTGTCGAGGAATCCGTGGACGAAGCCCACCGAAAGAGGCACTGTTTTTCTCTTGAAGACGCTGTAGGCGACTGTGATCTCCTTGACGTCACTTCTTATATAATCGCTTTCGATCGGATCGCCTCTCGAATCCTCGAGCACGATGCTGCCCATGGTCTCAAAGCTCGTCGTGACGGTGCCGAGATCGAGTGAAACGACCGCTTTTGCGATCGAATCGAGAAGATGCGCGGGTCCTGTGACGTTCACGACGGGATATGAAAGCAGCGGCTCGGAGAGTTCGAGATCGTCGTTTTTTGTCATCCTGACGATCTGCACCTCGACCGGGATCGCCCGTGCGGTGGACTGGTCGGCGTAGACCGTGATCGACTGCGGATAGCAGACGGCGCTCATGCCGTCCGGCAGATCCGCCATGACGGTCAGTTTGTGTTCTCCGGCGGTGTCTATAGAGCCGAGATCGACGTAGGCGCTCACGTCCGCCTGCCTGAGCTGGGTCATGAGGGCGCGCTTGCCGGTCACGGTGATATCCGCGGTGATGTTCTTTCCGTAGAGCACCGCGAAGCCGTGGTTTTCGAGCATCGCGTCCTCTCCGCGGAGCGTCACCGGGATGGAGGTGAATTTTTTCTCGGACATTTCCGTGTCGACGCCCGCGACGTAGAACCACAGGATCACCGCGCTCACCACGGCGAAGATCAGATAAAGAAACGGGCGTTTTTTGGGCTTGGGATTCTGCGAATCGATTATAGTAGTGTTTTCTTTCTCATTTATCACCGTCCGCGTCCCCCTTCCCGGATCTCTTTTGTTTGTCGGGGTTTTTCTGTGCCATTTTCCCCTGGATCTTCTTTACGGGGTTCTTGGTCTTCTTGACGTCGAGCTCGTAAAGCTGCTTTAACTGTTCGCGGAGCGAATACTTGTCGAAGTTTCGCGAGAGCCTGCCGTTTCTTGCGACCGAGATCATCCCGGTCTCCTCGCTGACGACGATCACGAACGCGTCGCTGACTTCGCTCAGACCTATCGCCGCCCTGTGTCGGGTGCCGAGCTCTTTTATGATCTCGTGGTTTTCCGAAAGCGGCAGGAAGCAGCCGCAGGCGTGCACTCTGCCGTCGCGGATTATCATCGCGCCGTCGTGCAGCGGAGCCTTGTTGAAGAAGATGTTCCCGATCAGATAGCGGCTGACGTCAGCGTTGACGATGACCCCCGAGCGGATCTCGTCGCCGAGCTTCGTGCCGCCCTCTATCGCGATCAGCGCGCCGGTGCGGCTGTCGCTGAGGCTCTGGCAGGCTTCGCACAGCTCGTCTATAAGCTCGGTCTTCTTCGCGTCGTCGCGGGACTCGCTCAGACGCGAGATCCCCTTGACGGAGTTGCCGCCCATCTTTTCGAGCATACTTCGCAGCTCCGGCTGGAAAATGACGATCAGCGCCACCATTCCGACCTGAACGATGTTTGAGAGGATGAAGCTCAGGCTCCTCATGTTCGCCAGCTCGCTGACCATGACGGCCAGAAGAAGCAAAAGAACGCCGACCGCGAGCTTTCCCGCCCTTCTTTCACGGATGAAGATAAAGACGTAAAAGAAGAGAATGGAAACGAGCGCGATGTCGATGAAATCAACGATCCTCATAGTGGAAAGCTGGTTGAACAGATAGGCGAAGAAGTCGCCTATATCGCTGAACAGGGTCCCCACTTATTTATCCTCCCGGTTTTTTCAGCCCAATCCTTCAAGAATATCAAGAGTGTCGCTTATGAACTGTTTGGTCTCGTCGGCTCCGAGCGGTCTCTGCGCGATGACGGCGAGCATATAGATCTGCTTGGCGAGTCTGTCGGCGAGAAGCGATTTTTCTTCGTCCCCGGCAAGATCGGAAAGCTTTGAAACTATCGGGCACCTGAGATTGACGACCAGCTTTTCGGCCGCGGAAGAGGGCATATCCATGCCGTTTCTCGCGGAATAGAGCTTCATCATATCGTCAAAGCGCCTCTGCTGTTCGGCAAACGTGATGATCGCGGGCGTCTTCTCGCTCTTCAGGTTCTCGAAGGCGATCTCAACATTTTCTCCCGCCGCCTTTTTGAACAGGGCTTCGAGCTTTTCGTTCTTCTCGGCATTATCCTCTCCCTTGAGGACTCCGTCGACCTCGCTGTCTACCCTCACGAAGCTGACGTCCTTGTTCTCGTCCTCCAGAAAAGAGATGAACTGGTTGTCGATTATCGCGTTGAGCTCGACCACCGGGATCTCCTGCTGGCTGAACAGACCGATGTAGCTCGCCTGCCTCGTGCGGTCGTTGGCGTAGTAGACCTTCTTGCCGCCGGTCTTGTCCTTGGTGCGGTCGAGGTATTCGTCGAGCGTCAGGTATTCGCCGTCCGTCGTCTTGTAGATGATGAGACCTTTTGTGCGGTCGAAGAACTTTCTGTCCTTCATGCAGCCGTATTCGACGAAGGGCTTGACGTCGTCCCAGAAGCCCTCGAAGGTCTTGCGGTCGTTGTTGAAGAGCGCGTTTAATTTGTCGCAGACCTTCTTGACGATGTGGGAAGTGATCTTTGCGACGTATCCGCTGTTCTGCAGATAGCTCCTCGACACGTTGAGGGGAAGCTCGGGGCAGTCGAGGACGCCCTTTAAAAGCATCAGATACTCCGGCACGACCTCCTTGATGTTGTCGGCGACGAAGAGCTGGGTGTAGTAGAGCTTGACTTCGCCCTCCATGTTCGCGAATTCGTGTCTGAGCTTGGGGAAGTAGAGGATCCCTCTGAAATTCAGCGGGAAATCCGCGTTGATGTGGACGTAGAACAGTGGATCGTTGAAGTCCGAAAAGACGTCGTGATAGAACTTTTTGTATTCCTCTTCCGTGCATTCCGAGGGGTTTTTCAGCCAGAGCGGAGAGGTGTCGTTGACGGGCTTCGGTCCTTGGTTTTTGCCGTCCTTGTCTTCGGCGTCCTTTTTTTCTTCGCCGACCTCCTCGAGATAGATCTCGACGGGCATGAACGAACAGTATTTTTTCAATAGCCCCTCGATGCGGGTCTTGTTTAAAAACTCTTTCTCGTCGTCGGTGATGTGCATGACGACGTCGGTGCCGCGTTCGGCGCGGTCGCCGTCGGTGAGTTCGTAGTCGCCGCCCTCAGTGCAGCTCCAGTCCACGGCCTTGCTTCCGTCGAAGCTTTTGGTGAAGACGTCGACCCTTTCGCTGACCATGAAGGCGCTGTAGAAGCCGAGACCGAAGTGACCGATGATCCCGTCGCCCTTGGAGTTTTCGCCCTCGTATTTCTCTATGAATTCCAGCGCGCCGGAGAGGGCGATCTGGCAGATATATTTCTTCACTTCTTCGGCGCTCATCCCGATCCCGTTGTCGCTGACGGTGAGAGTCTTTGCGGCGGGGTCGATCTTCACGTCGATGCGGTAGTCTCCGTCAGACTGAGCCTTGCCGAGCCCCACGAGCCTCTTCATCTTCGTTACGGCGTCGCAGGCGTTGGAGACGATCTCTCTCAAAAAGATCTCCTTGTCGGAATACAGCCATTTTTTGATGACCGGGAATATGTGCTCGGTCTGGACGGAAATGCCGCCCCTGGTGATTTTTTCTTCAGACAATCTTACCACTTCCGATCCGAATGTTTTTTTCTCGCGATCCGCCTTTCGGCATATCGTTTCCCGTATGGTATTATACCACGTTTTCGCGCCGTTTGCAACCTTCCCGCAAGAAAATGTTTCTTTATATTTGTTTTTTACTCTCTTGACTTTTGCTTTTGACGGTCGTATAATTTTTTACGGAAAGGCGGGATGAGAATGCTCCGCGACGAACTTGAAAAGATCGCCCTGCAAATGTGCGCCGAGGGCGAACGGAATAACGAAGACGCGCTGAAAACGGACAGCCGTATCCTCGTTTTTCTTTTCGACAACTGCGATATCTTTCTTCCGGACGAAAACCGTTTTTTCGTCGGCGTCGACTGCTGTGATATCCAGGCGGCGGTCGCCGAGAAACGTGCATCAAAACTGAGAAAAGAAATCAAAAATTCGCCTCTCTACGCGGGCGAGAAAGCTCTCGCATACACGGGACGCTGGGATTTCAGCCACACTTCGGCCCACTGGGAAAGCGTTCTTTCACTCGGGATCGCCGGGCTGAAAAACAGGATCGAAGAACATTCCCGCCGCGAAGGTCTTACTCCCGAAGCGAAGAGCTTTTACGAAAACCTCCTCACGGTATATGACGCCGCGCTGAGATTCGTTCGCCGCGCCGCCGAGAAAGCTCTCGCCGCCTGCAAAAAAGAGATGGGCGAAAGCCTGGTGCGCCTTACTTCAAACGCTCCGTCGTCGCTTTTCGAGGCCGCGCAGACAGTTTTGATCTACTACGTTCTGCAGACCATTTTCGAGGGGACGTATCTGAGGACTCTCGGAAGGCTCGACAGCCTGCTTTGGCCTTTCTACGAAAAAGAAGACCCCCAAACCGCCAAAAAGATCGTCCTCGATCTCATAAGAGAGGCGGACCGCCTGCAGGCGCCGTCGAATATGCCGTTCATGATAGGCGGCACGGACGAAAACAAAAGATCGCTTGTCAACCCTCTTTCATATATCCTGCTCGACACATACCGCAACGCCGGGACGACAAACACGAAGCTCCATCTTCTCATTTCGGAAGGCACCCCGAAGGATCTGATCCTATCCGCTCTCGACTGCGTCCGCGAGGGCAAAAACAGCATCGTTTTCATGTCCGACGGAAAGATCGTCGAATCTCTCGTCAAGCTCGGCGAAAAGCGCGGGGACGCCGCGCGCTATCACGTCGTGGGCTGCTACGAGTGCGGAGCAGATCAGGAGACGACCTGTTCCTGCAACGCGAGGGTCAATCTCGCAAAAGCGCTCGAATGTACCCTTAACGGCGGGAAGGATATGCTGACCGGGATCAAAATAGGTCTTGAACCCGAAAAGCCGATCTCTTCTTTTGACGGACTCACGGCGGAGTTTCTGAGACAGGTGAAGTATTTCTGCGACTGCGCGGTAAAGATCACCGATCACTACGAAAAACAACTGTATCTTATCCATTCCGCGCCGATCCTCTCGGGCACATACCCCGTGTCTTTGGAAAAGGGAGCTGATATATACTGCGCGCGCGGCGCGAGATATAACAACTCCTCGCTCAACGCAATAGGGCTCGCGACCGCGGTCGACTCTCTCTCCGCGATCAGAAAACTCGTCTATGAACAAAAGCGCCTGACGCTCGGCGAGCTGACGGAGATATTAAAAAACGACTGGCGCGATAACGAGCCTCTGAGGCTTTTCGCGAAAAACAGGGCTCCCAAATTCGGCACGGACGATCCCGAAACCGACGCCCTTGCGAAGATGATCGTCGACGCGCTCGCCGAAGCCGTGGACAGGAGGCCCAACCAGAAGGGCGGAGTCTACCGCCTGGGGCTCTTTTCGATCAACTGGCGCTGGGACTTCGGCGAAAAGACCGCCGCCTCCGCGGACGGCAGGAAGAGCGGCGACACGCTCTCGCAGAACACGAGCGCCTCTTTCGGCGCCGCGCGCGATGGAGCGAGCGCGCACCTGAAGTCGGTCGCCGCGCTCGACGCCTCAGAAGTCCCGAACGGAGCGATCGCGGATATAGATCTGCACTCTTCGTCGATCCGCGGCGAAAACGGGCTCGAAGCCTTTTACAGTCTTCTCACGGGCTATCTCGGGCTCGGAGGCTTCGCCGTGCATTTCAACGTGCTCGACAGTGAAGCTTTGAAGAAAGCAAAGGCCGACCCGGACGCATATCCCGATCTGCAGGTCAGGCTCTGCGGCTGGAACGTTCTGTTCAACTCGCTTTCGGAAAAGGAAAAGGACGAATTCATCGCCCGCTCGGAGCGGGAGGGATGAAGATATGAAAAAAGGACTTATCTCCGGCATAAAGCGGATGGAGATCCACGACGGCGACGGGTTCAGGACGACAGTTTTCTTCAAAGGCTGTCCCCTCAGATGCCTGTGGTGTCATAATCCCGAGAGCATATCGAACCGGATCGAGACGGCATATTTTCGCTCAAAATGCGTAAACTGCCGATCCTGCCGCGGCGAGAGGACTCCCGACGCCGCGTCCCTTTGTCCGACGGGCGCGCTCCACGTCTACGGGACGGAATACGGCGCCGAAGAGCTGGCCTTACTTCTTTTGAGAGACAGGGCGTTTTTCGGCGAAAAGGGCGGCGTGACTTTTTCGGGCGGGGAGTGTCTTTTTCAGCCGGAGTTCGCCGCCGAGCTCGCCGAAAGGCTCTCTGAAGAAAAGGTCGGCGTGTATATCGACACCTGCGGCTTCGTGAAAAGAGAAGCCTTTGAAATGATCCTGCCATTTGCCGAACGCTTTTTGTTCGACGTAAAGGCGATCGACGGAAAGGTCCACGAAAAATGCACCGGGCAAAAAAACGCCCTTATCCTTGCAAATCTCGAATTTCTCGTCTCTTCCGGAGCCCCGGTCGAGATCCGTTATCCGCTCGTCAAGGGCTTCAACGACCTGGAATGCGAGAAGATCGGCGCCTATCTGAAAGCTCTCGGCGGGATAGAAAAGATCAAGGTCCTCAGATACCATTCGCTCGCACGCTCGCGCTATGCGGCGCTCGGTCTGCCGGACACAATGCCGGAGACCGAGACCTCGCCGGAAGACGTGAAAAAAGCCGTCGGGATCCTGAAAGGCTTCGGCCTTGACGCCCTCGAAGGATGATCCCGAGGCTCCGCCTCGGACTCCGCAAGGGCTCCGCCCTTGACCCGCAAAGGGCTCCCGCCCTTTGAGCCCGTGAGTTTTCAGCTTTTTTATCGCCCTCCGCCGACCTTTTCGTCATACGCGGCAATATCCCCGGGACCGTGTTCGGTCCCGGGGAGCTTTGTTGCGATCTGTTTTTTCAATAATTTTTTTGAGTTCAGATATACCGCACGGGGATCGCAAAGACGTTGTCTCTGAGCGCGCCGGGCTGAGGACGGTCGCGGAGTCGGGGAAGATCCTTTTCTGCACCGTGGATATCCCGACCTGTCTTGCGCCGGTCGGCAATACCGCTTTGAACGACTCCGACGCTTCCGTCAGCGTCTGACGGAGAACTTCATCGCGAGAAGTCTCGCCGCGGAGCAGACGAGCGCGAGGGCGGCGGGGATCAGTTTTACGGCGGCGGGAAGCGCGAACGGAAGAAGGACGGCCGTGCCTAAAAGAGCCCAGAACAGAGCCGCGAACAGGTGCGCCGGGACTTCGCGCCCCGGACGGATCCGGCGCGAGAAGCGCAGAGGAGCGTCGTCTTCGAGAAGAGCGTACAAAAAGGCTTCGGCGGGATCGCCCTCCCCGGGGGCAAAATAAAGCGAGTCGAAAAAGACGACCTCTTTGTTTTCGAGCGGCGCGAGAGCCGGATCGCCGCGCGTTATGCCGCAGAGCGCGCTCACGCCGCTTTCGCCGCCGCGAAATCTCACGAAGGCTCTGAGCGTTTTGTTCTTTGTGGATTTGAGCGCCAGCCCTTGAGAAACAAGCGCCTTTTTGCAGACGAAGGTCTTTTCAAAATCCGGGAAAACGCCGTCAAAGCCCGCGCTTTTCGCCGCGTCGGTCAGCTTCTCGGCGCCGGGGATCTGCGCCGCGTCGGCTTCCAGCGCCTCAAGTCCCTCGCGTGTGTCGGCGGGCTCCGGCACCGGGAGCGCGTCCTTCAAAAAGCCGTTGACAAAAAACGCCGCGTCGGCTTTGTTTTTCAGGCAGTCGCGCACGAAATGGAACGGAGCGAACTTCACGCCGCTCTCGAAGGGCGAAAGCAGGCGCGCTTCGGCTTTTTCGCCGGAGAGGACGACAAGAACGCCCGGCAAAACTTCAAAAGCCGTTTTTTTGTCGGGAAGAACTCTTTTTTTGGCTTCTTCGAGCGATTGACTCAGTTCGGGTGTGTTCAGGAGAGCGACTGTCGTCATTTTTTCATCCTAAAATGAATTTATAAGGGCGTTTCGGCGCTTAATTTATGATACCACAAAATCTTTCCGCGGGCAACACAAAAAATTGGAACGCTTAGCTCCGATGAATAAAAGACCCGCGCGCGTGAGACAATATGGCTTGTAAAACAAAAACTTTTAGAATCTGAAAAGGTGTAAAAATGAAAGACGATCTCAAAAGAAAAGACAACTCGAGGGGCATATACATAGCCCTGGCTATATGTATGCTCGCGATCGTTTGCATCGGCGTCTATTCGGCGGTGTCGAACGTGTTCGATCCTCCGTCCTCGCCCGTGCCCAAGTCGACGAAGGCTCAGAGCGCCGCTCCGGGCGCCTCGTCCGCTCCTCCCGCGACTTCCGCCGCTCCGCGCACGTCCGCGGCTCCGCTCTCGACCGAGGCGAACATTCCCAAGCCCGATAAGGACGACGTCAGCATTTCGGTGGTCGAAACTCCCTCGCAGAAGACCTTCACTCTTCCCGTCACCGGAAAGATCCTGAACGGTTATTCCGACGATGTTCTCGTCTACTCCGTGACGATGAACGATTACCGCGTCCACAACGGCGTCGATCTCGCCGCGCCCGCCGGCACACCGGTCCTCTGCTTCACGGACGGGACGGTCGGCGACGTATATGAAGATCCGCTGATGGGCTGCACAGTCGTCGTGGATCATGCGGACGGGCTCAGATCCGTCTATCAGAACCTCGACGCCGATCTTCCCGACGGGATCTCCGTAGGCAAGGCGCTCAAGACCGGTGACGTGATCGGGCTTGTCGGCGAGAGCGCGCTGATCGAATGTTCTCTCGATCCGCACCTTCACTTCGAGCTTATCAAAAACTCCCTCAGCGTCGATCCCGGGGAGTATCTGGACCTCGACTGAAATGCTTGCGTTCATTCTGGGAATGATGGTCGGCGGCACGGTCGGCGTGGTCTTCATGTGCCTCATGCAGTTTGCGGGATAATGCTTAAAGAATCAGTAAAAACAGCCGGACAACCTCTTTTTGCGGGTTATCCGGTTGTTTTTCTCTGTCTATTAATTAGACAAAATCAGTGAGGCAACAAAAGATAAATGTTTACTTTAACGTGACTTTACTGACGTTGGAAATCCACCAATAACCTTCATACCAGCCGGTGGTTTTTCCGAAAAGACCGCCGTACCCGTATGTGCCCCAGTTTTCTGATTTGTCATACAGATAAGAGACGGTTATTCTGTAAGTTGTGTTTTTGTCCAGTTTAAGAGTGCTGCTTATCTGAGAACCAAACCATCTGACTCCGGTAACGTACTTATACTCGGTTTTATTCTTTGTTTGATTATAAACCGTAAGAAGCATTATAGGCGCCTTTGTTCCGGGTTGTGTTGTGTCTTTCATACTGTAAAAGGTTATTGATCCCTTGCTTTTACCGGTAACCGCAACAAAAGTTTTGCTTGTCTTTGAGTCATATTTTGACAGTGGAGCCACGGTCAGCGCGCTTGCGCCGATAGTAAAAACAGGAATAAGAGTCAGACAGCATATAAGAAGAGCGATTATTTTCTTTTTCATACAGACCTTCTTGATAATTATGTGGTTTGGATAGTTGTTTTGTGTTGCCTCATCATTATTTTAGTAAATATATTTACTAAAGTCAATAGTTAATTTGTTTACTTGTTAAAATAGTAAATGAGGTGAGTGTATGAACTATATAAAAAAGATGAAGGATCTTAGGATAGATCGCGATTTTACCCAAAATCAGATCGCGCAGGTTCTCGGAACGTCTCAAACAATGTATGCCCGCTATGAACGTGGAGCAAACGAGCTTCCGATACGTCACTTGATCAAACTGTGTGATTTTTACGGAGTATCGGCTGATTTTTTCTCGGAAGAAAATGATCAGCCGGCAAAAACGTCTAAAAAATTCGAAGTTCAGCTAAAGACAGACAGCATCACGAATCGGATCCGGCTTTGATATTTAGCCGCCGCTTTGGCGCCGGAGGAATATACGCCTATGGCGTGATTACATACACCTGCAAAGCAAGTGATCACGTACAAGCGCTGACGCGCTTGATTACATACCGTCCTGCGGACGGATCACAAACCCCGCCTGTGCGGTGATTTATTTCGCATTTTGATTTTAATAATATACCCTTATTCCCGGGTTCAAAGGGCGGGAGCCCTTTGCGGAGGCCGGAGGCAGAGCCTCCGGCGGGGATCCGAAGGGGCGGAGCCCCTTTGAGGGCGCGTCATCCCAGCGCGACGTCGAGGATCATCATGAGAGTGAAGCCCGCGGCGAAGCTCCAGACCGCCTTGTTCCTGTCGAGCTGAGCCGCCTGGGGGATGAGCTCGCCCGCCGCGACGTAGAGCATCGCGCCCGCCGCGAACGAGAGCGCCCAGGGCAAAAGCGCCGTTCCCGCGCTCACGAGCGCCGCGCCTGTAAGCGCCGCGAGAGGTTCGACAGCGCCCGAAAGCATACCCATAAAAAAGCTCTTTGCGCGCGAAGCGCCGCTCCGGCGCATCGGGAGCGAGATCGCCGCGCCCTCG